>JAQWPZ010000291.1 GCA_029245125.1 Rubripirellula sp. | reverse complement strand
AGATCATCGCCTCATTCGGCTATCGCCCGGCGACAGGATGGCTGGCAATGTTGTTTAGTGGCGTTATTACCCTCGCGTTGGGGGGGCTGATTTGGAAGCAATGGCCGATGTCAGGGCTCTGGGCTGTCGGTGTCTTGGTCGGCGTCGATTTGCTGATGACTGGCTTCTCGCTAATTGCAATCGCGGCCACCATCCGTGGGCTCCGAGAAGCAGTCCCAGGTTCAGACGCATCTGCCTAGTGCATGACCTGCCTGGATGGTTTCGGCGGTTTGAAAGGAGCGAATCGGTACGGTTCGCTCCCAGCATTCTCACCCTTGCAGACTGCAGGTTGAATTATTTTTTCTGGGGGGATGCTTGAGCTCGGAGCATCGCCAACGCGGTCGGTTGTGGCTTGCATTTCTGCTTGCTGGGAACGCACGGAACCAGGTTGCTTCGCCACACCGGAATTTGTTTCTTGCAGGATACGGTGAGATGCCGTATCCTGTGGTTCGAAAGTCTGAATGGCCTTCTCAAGGTACCGAATCAGGTCGAAGCAGTACGATTTAATTCGTCGTTTAATTTCGATTTGTTTCGTGGGCGGTCATTCCTTCTTCGCTCGTGGTTTGCCAAAGCGACCACGTTCAGCCTCGGTGACAGCTTGAGAGTGAACAGCCTGATGAAGCAACTGCTGATTGAGATGCCCGTTAGGGTGATACGCCACGAAGCAGCTCCCGCGAAAGATCGTCTGCTGTCCGCGATTCAAGGCGAATCGCCATGTTTTGCTCAGCGACAGTTGATGAAATACTTGTGCGTTTGTTTGCTGTTGTTTGGTTGTAGCCATTTGGAGGCACAACAAATCGCAAAGGATTACCCGAGCGAGTTGACCGAAGAAATTGATAGTCAACTGAGGGAAGCGAAGGATGATCTCCAAAATGAGAAGCGGCGGGCTCGCCACACCGAACGGCGAGTCGCATTGCTGTCGGAGATGCGTCGACTAATCGTTGAAGCACACCTCTTGGAAGAAAAAGTTGAACAGGCCGAAGGCGAGCAGCCTGCTGCGGTCGAGGGAATCGAACGCCAACTCGAGCGGATTGAAATCGCGGTCGGACGTCAGGAAAGTCGACTGGGAATCCATGAACTCAAAGGAGAGCTGGTTGAATTGCTGCATGAAGTCACGCGGCTCGATCAGGAAGCCTCTGAGCGTGAGCTAAAAAAACAACTCAAGCAGATGGCGGAGGCTTCGGAGCTGATCGAACGACAATTCCAAGCTTGGCTCGCTGGTGAAGAGGAGGTCAGAGATGTCATCGAGGAACAGTGGGAGAGATTGGAAGAGGACTTTGAGGAAACGGTGGAACTGATTCGAATCAGAATCGAAATTCACTATGCTCAAGAAGAAGGGAATGACGAAGAGGCCGATGAGCTGGAGGCAGAACTCCGCGAGATCGAATCGCTACGCCAGCGGGTGATGGGTGGAGAGCAAGAAGGTGATTCCGTGCTTGACGGTGCCAGCTTACCAATCGAGCTGACCGATGAAGATTTTGCTGCCGTCGCAGGGACTGATTACCAGCAGCAGGTCGTTCCGTTGCTGAGAACGTTTTGCTTTGAATGCCATGATGGGAATAGCAGTTTTGGCGACCTTGATCTTGAAAAGATCGTGAAGGATCAGCCATTGGTCGTCAATCGTGATCATTGGTTGAACATCATCCAGCAGATCAAAGTGCGTTCGATGCCGCCTCCCGATGCCTCGCTGCCATCCGGATCGGAGCGGCGACTGATTGCGGCTTGGCTGACCAACGCAATGGAAAGCTTTGATTATCAATCGGTACAACGCGTCGGTTACGAACCGGCCAGACGGCTGACACGTGAGGAATACAACAACACGATTCGGGACCTGGTCGGCATCGACCTGCGTCCAGCTGATCGATTTCCCACCGACCTGACAGCATCGAGTGGGTTTCGCAACAGCGCAAATAGTCTGTTCTTTCAACCGATCACGTTGGAACGTTTCGTCGGAGCAGCCGAAGCGGTTGTCGATGAAGCCTATCCATTCGATCCAATCCAAGCGGCTCAGCGGCAGGCTTGGAAACGGATTCTCGTCGAAGATACGGAAATCCGCCGCCCAGATGAAATCATTCGTCGATTTGCTGCAAAAGCTTTTCGTCGGCCCTTACATGAGGATGAACGAAAACGATTATTGGATCATTTTTCGACTCGGGTTGCTGCTGGAGCTGAGCCACGGCAGGCGCTTCGGGACGTGTTGAAGGTCGTTTTGATTTCCCCCGCGTTCTTGTTTCGCAGTGAGCAGGTCGCGGACAGTTCAAGCATCTCGGATTACGAATTAGCAACACGTTTGTCGTACTTTTTGTGGGCCTCGATGCCTGATGATCAACTCTTTGATTTGGCCCGAATGGGACGTTTGTCTGATCCGAAAATTCTGCGGGTACAAGTGGACCGCATGCTGAATGACCCCCGTTCAGAGACGCTTGGGGCACAGTTTGCCGCGCAATGGTTTGGGACCGAGAATCTGGATCGAGTGCGGCCCGGGCAAATCGATAACCCCTGGGCAACGGATGGCTTGATCCAAGCCATGAAGGCAGAGACAGCGATGCTGTTCGAGACGTTGATTCGCGAAGGTCTGCCGATTGAGCGTTTGCTGGACGCTGACTTTACTTTCCTGAACGAGGAACTTGCTCGGCATTATGGTCGCGAAGACGTTGAGGGAACGGAGATGCAACGTGTCTCGCTGACCGATTCAAAACGCCGTGGCTTGTTAGGGCATGGAAGCGTGTTGGCGATCACATCTTTTCCGGGACGCAGCAGTCCGGTCCTAAGGGGTAACTGGATTTTGAGCGAACTGTTGGGGACGCCACCTCCTCCTCCGCCTCCCAACGTCAGTCAATTCGATGAGCGTGTCGCGGAGAATCGTCGGCTCTCTCAGCGGCAGAAACTGCAACTCCATCGCCAGAACCCAAATTGTTACGGCTGCCACAGCCAGATCGATCCTCTGGGATTCGCGCTATCGGAATTTGATTGGTTCGGGAGGTTGGTGCGAGGTCGTGACCGCCGACAAATTGACAGCACCGGAACCCTTCCTGACGGCACCGTGGTTCAGGGACTCAGGGGGCTGAGTGAAGCGATCACCCGAGACCGGATCGGTGATTTGAGTCGGCAAGCGGTAACGAAAATGCTGACATACGCGCTCGGACGTCAACTCGAGTATTACGACGAAGCGACTGTGCGAGAATTGTTGGCCGATTTTGAAAGCGGCCAGCGCAGTTTGCGTGGTCTGATCCATGAGATCGTACAGACCGATACGTTTCAAGCGAATGATTTCTTGGAGAGTGACGAATGAGTAGCCATTGGAAACTATCACGCCGGGCAATGCTTCGAGGTGTCGGTGCTTCTGTTTCGTTGCCGCTGTTAGAAGCCATGCTTCCTGGATCCAACCTTGATGCAGCTGAGAAGCAGGAAGCAGCGACGCGTGTCGCTTATCTTTACATTCCCAATGGTGTCGCAGATGGATCTTGGCAGCCACAACAAGTCGGCGACCGAGGCGAAATTTTGGAACTCAATCCGTGGATGAAACCGTTGGATGCCCACCGCAAGGATCTGACGGTGTTTCGGAATTTATGGACACCGCAAGGGAATGGGCATATCGCAGGTACGGCAACTTGGTTGACCGGTGGTGCGTTTGACGGCCAGAGAATTACGGCCGGTGGAGCTTCGGTTGATCAACTGGCGGCTCGGCATTTTCGTGGGAAGACCTTGTTGCCATCGCTGGAGCTTTCAGTGAAAGGTGAGGGGATCTTTACCAGTAGTTTGCCGAGGAACTCTGTTTCATGGGTCGATTCAGCCACGCCTGCTCCACGCGACATTGAGCCACGCGTTGTGTTTGATCGTATGTTCCGCAGTGGTACCACTGGACTTGGTGACCCGTCGGTTGTGGACCTTGTGCTGGATCACTCGCGGAGCATGAAGCGGCGGGTCGGTCGGTCTGACCAAGGTCGAATTGACGAGTACCTTGAGTCGGTTCGTGCTATCGAGAGAAGACTCGAATTCGCAGCGTCACAAAAACGTCGCGCGGTCGAAGTTCCCGGGT
Organism: Rubripirellula sp.; assembly: GCA_029245125.1. Classification (GTDB taxonomy): domain Bacteria; phylum Planctomycetota; class Planctomycetia; order Pirellulales; family Pirellulaceae; genus Rubripirellula. Next base: position 27,003 of record JAQWPZ010000291.1, on the reverse strand, counting down.
TACAGGGGGCTCTGCGACGCCCCGGTCCTGGCATTCCCGAGGATCATGCTGAGTACATGCGGACGATGATGGATATGATTGTGCTCGCGTTTTGGAGTGATGCGACTCGAGTTTGCACCTTCATGATGGATCACGGACAGAGCAATCGATATTTTAATTTTATCGATCAAGTTAAAGGGACTTGGCACGCACTTTCGCACTGGAAAGATATCAGTGGGCGAACGGAGGATGATGACGGAATGACATCGTGGAACACACGCGATGAGAAGCGCGAGATGTACAATCGCGTCACACGCTGGCACACCGAGCAGGTGCAGTATTTGTTGCAGCGACTCTCCGCGATCGAGGAGCCACAAGGCCGTTTGTTGGACACGAGCATGATTGTCTACGGATCGAGTCTTGCTGATGGCCACGAGCACGAGGCGAGGAATTTGCCGACTCTGTTGGCCGGCGGAAGTGGTTGCGGCATTCAACAGGGCAAATTGCGCAACAGCGATGGTGATACGTCCATGTCGCAATTACACCTTTCGATCCTGCAGCGGCTCGGCCTTCCACAGGAACGGTTCGCCGATGCAGATGAGCCATTGGATTTAGAGACGCAAGGATAGAGTTCAGCAGCGTGTGGGGATTCGCAGCGTACCGTTTTCGCGTTTTCTGATGGCGTTGGGCGGTTTTTTCGGTCGAACCCCTACAGTCGGCAACAATCGGAAAAGTTGCGGTGATGCACGCCACTGCTCCGATCTTCCAACTTGGCGTGATCTCCAAACTCGGTCGCGTCATCGAGATTCTTATTCTCTCTGCCATGGTACGGAAGTCAGGCTGAGCACCTGCAAGTTGTTGTCGTGCCGTGGCTTCATTCCGCTTCCCCATTTCGATTGCTGTCACCAGTTTGCTGGTAGCAGGATTCGTTTGTACAGGCGGATGTTTATCCACTCGCGTGAATTGGGTCGATCCGCATTATGCCGGTCCGCAATCTCAGGCGTGGACGACGCGTCATTGTTCGTTCAATCGCGTTGAACAACGGTACACCCAGGCCTTGCAATTAGAAGAGCGTGGTTGTGAATCATGCGTGGATCTATTCTTTGAGGTTGCGATGGCGACCCAGCACTATGATGGGCCTGCTTGTGACACCTGTCGCAAGCGTCGATTGCATAAATCAGCTTTGATCAGGCTAGTGGTGACTGGCCAGCAGTTTTGCAGACTCGATCCGCGAAGTGGGCTGTTGATCCGTCATGATGGTCATGAACGGACGATACCGATTACGCACGAAGGCTTTGTCTGGGGAGCGAATCGATTTGAGAAACTGGTACCCGTTGGGGATTACGATACCAATGGGATTCGCAATCTGTATCGCCGGCGGGGAGTTGGGATTCCGCTGGTTGTCTCGAGTCACGATCCGCTGGATGAGCCATTTCTTGTTGAACAGGCGGTCTTTCCCGCAACGTTGCAAATGAATGTCAGCTCGGCAGCCGAAGGTGAAGGCTGCCTTTCGCATCCGTTGGATCGCGAGATCCGATTGAATTTGTACGATCCATTGAGAACGGATTGCACCACAGCGACGGAGCGTCCCCAGCCGATCTCGAAGGATCTTTCGGCGGCCCTCGCTTATCGTCTGCGTAATGATTCGCAAAACATCTTGGAGGATTTTATTCGCTCAGGTGAATCCGCTGGCGAAGGCAAACTTCGTGCTTTGGAACCTTATCAACCCGGGAAAGTTCCCGTCGTGCTGATTCATGGCTTGCTCTCGAGTCCTTACACCTGGGTCGAAATGGTTAATGAACTGCAGGCCTATCCTGGTTTTCTTGACGACTTTCAGATCTGGGCATTCGAGTATCCAACCGGTCAACCATTTCTTGACAGCGCGGCTGGGTTGCGTCGGCAGTTGCGTGCATCGCGTCAAGTTTTTGATCCTGAGGGGAAAGACTCAAAATTAATGGAAATGGTTTTGATCGGGCACAGCATGGGTGGGTTGCTGGCAAAGTTACAGGTGACAAAAAGTGGGGATGAACTTTGGCAAGCGGTTGCCAGGGTTCCGATCGAGCAGGTCGTCGTATCCGAAGAGGTTCGACAAAAGGCGATTGAATCATTTTATTTTGAACCATCTCCCAGCGTTTCGCGGGTGATCTTCATGGCCACACCACACCGCGGTTCTGCATTTGCTCGGAGTTGCATTGGACGACTGGGCTCTTCTCTGGTGTCCGAACCGGAGATCCGACAACGAGAACACGCTCAATTGATCCGTAATAATCCTGGCGTCTTTCGACCTGAATTAGAGGATCGGATTCCGACGAGTATTGACTTGCTCGAGCCCAGCAGTTTGTTGCTCAAGGCAATTGCCCGAGTTCCTGTCAGTGGCCGAGTTCGCATGCACTCAGTGATCGGGAGTCGGTGTTGCACGCTGAAAGAAGGGCGATCCGATGGCGTTGTACCAGTTAGTAGCGCGAAAGAACGGCGTGCAATCACCGAGCAAATCGTCAAGGCGACTCACACCAGAGTAAACAAGCACCCTGATGCGATTCGAGAGGTGATCGCAATCTTGAACGTTCACTTGCAAGAATCTTGTCAGCCATGCACGGAAACTGTGACATTGCTCGATGAGTCTTCGTAACCGAAGTTTGAAGGTGTATTTGCTCGCGAAATCGCAGGCGATCGCGGCCTGCGAATGAGGTCCCTTTGATCTAGACAATGCTTGGCCGTTCTACCGAGCGGGACTTGCCCATTGCCATCAGGTATCGAGTGCCATCAGGTATCGAGTGCCATCAGGTTCCCAGTGTCAGCGGGTTCCCAGTGTCAGCGGGTGCGGGCAGCCTTCGCTTTTGAGGTCAAGCGATCGATTCATCTGCTCTACGCGCGTTACCTAGTCCTTGTTGGCGTTGTTGCGAGGTAGTTCGTAGATTTTCGGCAGCGAACTGACAAGCCAAGCGATTCCGACAGCCACATAGAATTGACCTGTTACCGACTGCATCCAGGCTAGGGTTCTGGTGATGCGTCCTGCTGGGATGATGTCGCCATAGCCGAGTGTGGACATCGTGACAAAACTGTAATACACGAAGATTGAAAATTCTCCGACGATCTCCGACGATGATTCTGCATCTTGAAATTGTGGAGATTGGAGTGAGTCGGGATTAATCGTGTAAGCCGCCCAGTAGGTGAGAGCCCACGCTAGGCCAAATAGCAGGTAGGCTGACAGCGCTTTGAGTACCGAGTCAAAATCAACTTGTTGCGAAAGGAGCGTCTTGGTCAAGATTTTTCCTCCCACGTACCAAAAGAACAGGCTGCCAGCCAAGCAGTGGGTCACGAAAAGCCATTTCCACTCGACCAGCATGGAAGCGAATCCGGCGGGCAGAGCGACGGACAAGAATGCGATTGCAAATATCCGCAGGCTTGACCGAGCTACGATTGCTGCACAGATCAACGTTAAGGAATAACCAGAGATCAACACCGGACGCCCTGCCTTCATCTCCTCAAAAAGAGGGAGAATCAACAGGCTGAGCAGAAGTGATGCGAGCAGCCCGATTCCGGTAAAGTAGCGTTCGTTGGTTTTTTGGTCCGAATTCAACATGTCACAAATGATCCTAAAAACACCGACTGCTCGGGCTGCGGAAAATGCCGCCGGTTTCTAACGCTCAGTCTCGAGTCGTCGCTATTTGTACCGGAGTTCGCGTGTGGCGGGGATATCGGTTGGGGATATCGGTCAATCGCCGTGCTGAGCAAGCATCGGTTGAACGCGGGGAAATCACCGGAAATGTTCGAATCTCAATCTGGCTGAATCTTGATTGGATTCTCCGCAGAGGGGCGATCTTAGAGCGTTGCGCGGTGAACGGCAGCGCCGTACCGATCGGCATTTGCGAGCACTCGTCCCTGCGAGTTTGCGTTTGCTTTGGGGTGACCACCGGGGCTGCCTGCCTGTTTTTGGGGGCTGTATTTGGGGAACTGCCTGTCAGTCTCCCGGGCAGGAATCCGTTGGGGCAGAGCCCTTCGTGATGCGGAGCGACCAAAACCAGCTCGCTTCAAGTGGACGCGGAGGGGGCCGTCAACAGTTGACCCTGCCACACGGTGCAAGCGGTGCCCGACAGATGAACTCGATCGCCGATCATTTCACAGTGCAATGTCCCGCCCCGTTGCGAGGCTTGGTAAGCGACCAATTTGGTTTTGCCAAGTTTTTTAGCCCAATGCGGAGTGAGGCAGCAATGGGCTGAGCCGGTAACTGGGTCCTCGTCGATTTCATGCTGTGGAGCAAAAAAGCGGGAGACAAAGTCGATGTCTGCGTTGTCAGAGGAGGCTGTCGCGATGATTCCACGGGTCGGGATCTTTTTCATCTGATTGAAATCAGGCTGCAAGCTGCGGACGATTTGCTCATCCTGGAGAATCGCGACGAGGTCGAATTTTGATTGCCTGACGTCCGCTGACTTGATTCCTAACGCGGAACGAACCTCATTTGCTAACTGTTCGCTGACAGTGTCGGCGACTGGTGTGGCCGGGAAATTCAAGGTGATTAGGTTCCCTGTTTGATGGCAGGGGAGCTCACCACTGCGTGTTTGAAATTGAATCACTTGGTTGCTTGATGCATGGCCTGCTTCGTACAGAACATGGGCAGTCGCAAGTGTTGCATGTCCGCACAAATCGACCTCTGCCGCTGGTGTGAACCAACGTAGGTGAAAGCTACCTGCTTTATCCGTAGGAACGACGAATGCCGTTTCAGAGAGGTTCATCTCACTAGCGACATTTTGGAGCCAGCGATCAGATGGGTATTCTTTCAGCAGGCAAACGGCGGCAGGATTTCCTGTGAATGCTTCGGCAGCGAAGGCATCGACTTGCCAAACAGGGATGCCGGGGTGGCCATTCATCGAGATCTCCGTATTCAGATTGGTTTTGACTGGGGCGTTGAATCAATCGTACGCATGCGTTGGGTAACACAACGGAACATGCAGGTCCAAGAGGTCACCGGCTGAATTAGGGGGTGTCTTGACTGGGAATCAAGAAGCCGAGGTGATGGGCCGCGTGTAACCACATGAGTTGTTGCCAAACATCGACACTCAAGTTGTCAAGAAATGGGTAGTCTTCGATTGGACGAGCGAACGATTCGGCAGTTCGAATGGTGTGGATGCAATCATCAATCTGTTGGTCGTTTTCCTGATCGGCTAGCGGGAGAGGCTTTAGCTTATTGATGGTCGGGGCACTCACCATTTTTCGGTTTCGAAGCATCCAGCCAAAAATCCACTTTGCGGCGGTGGCACGAACAATCCAGGGCATTCGAAAACCGAATCCGTTCATACCGCCGTTCATCGTCTTCTGCAGGTGTTCGCAACACTGGCTTAAGTTCCAGTTCTTGATTTTCGTGTATCCCACCGTTCTTAAATGTTCAATTTCAGCGATCACTTGGTCGGCTGTGCGAAAGTCAAGCTGTCGTTTGCTCGAGGGCATGATTTGGGTCAACGCGTCTTGTAAGGCGGGAAAGATTGATGGCTGATGCAGCCCGTTTCGAGTGGTTCGAAAATCGCTGGGCCGAGTGCGCAATCGGCCATAGTACCAATCGGGCATGTTACCAATGGGGCGGGCATTGGCATTATCGCCAACTTGATGTGACGTGTTCGCGGCAATGCGGCACAAGATGGTCATTCTCTCGCCAGTAGTACCAGCACGCAGCTTCCGTCGTCGATGACCGTCAGGCCAGCTTCGCGAGCTGCTTCGCTCGATTCGGGGTCATTCGCACCAGGCTGCATCCAAAGATGTTTTACCCCACATCGAATCGCATCGGCAACCACTTGCCTTGTCACTGAAGGTGGTGTGACGATCGAAACGGATTCTGGTACCTCAGGGAGATCAGCGAGAGTTGCGTAAGCCGTCTGTCCTTCGACCAGATCAGCGAACGGATTCAACGGAAAAACGTTTCGTCCCGAAGCGATCAGTTCGCGAAATATTTGGTTCCCATATTTGTGTTGACTGGTTGACGCTCCAGCAACTGCAAAGGACGACGCTGCGAGAAACTTCGAAATTTTATTGCTCATTCAATTTTATCTTTGGACAAAGGCGATCGGATCATGTTCGCTCTCTGTTGGTTGCTGCATTGACCGAGGTTTTTCTTCCCCTTGAAACTTCTCTTCCCATGCATGCTACGGGTTCTAGGGGGAACGCCGTGATGTTGCAGCAAGCTGAGTGGTGCGTTTTACATGAACCCTGCGGGAATCGGGGTGGCGAGCGTTTGCGTCAACTCGAGCAATCGGTAATGGATGCTCAGTTGGTGCGATCATTCCTGGGCCAAGTGCGGATCTTGGGTGGTGTGTTTGGATCTTCATTGGGTTTGGGTTCTGGCGTGAATTTTCCGTCGACGACACCATCCGCTGCATCCATTCGTGTCATGACCTCTTCCAATCTCTCGGGCTTCACCGTGCCATTTTCGCGAAGGAGTGTTAGCAAGGATCGGCAGAGCAAGGCTAACTCACCTACTTGATCCTCGAGCGCATCGATTCGATCTTGTTGGCCGCCCATCCGTTTGAATTCCTGAAAGTCTCTTGTCTTTGACTTTCGCTTTAGGGCTTCAATATCAGCACGCTGCCGGTAATCGCTGTCGAAAAGATTCGTCCAGAAATCCATGGGACTGCTCCTGCTTGTTTTCGGGTACTATCCAATCGGTTCTTTTGAAAACCACAAAACGATTAGTGTTCGTAATCGGTTGCCGACCGCTGATTCGATTGAACTATTCGGGGCCAATGATTGCTTCGCAAGACTCGATCATATCAAGCGATTTGGTCATCGCTCAATTGTCTTGGGCATTTCGTACTACACTTGTTCGCATGTTTTCGATGCTGCGATAGCTTTCAAACAGCCAAAGTTTGAAGGAAAGTGCTTCTTTTTCGCCGAGCTGCCCGCTTTCTAAGGGAAGCTCAATTGAAAGCGGAGGTGGCAGCTTGTCTAATGCAAGCTTGGTTTCTGTCGGGAATGACCACCAAGCTGCGTGCTATCCGAAGTTACAGCGGGAAGAGATGGGAAAAATGAACAAGACAATTGGACAAAATGCTTTCTTGGTCGGGGTAATGGCTTTTGCTTTGCAACTGGCGGGGTATCAGCAAGCGGCCTGCCAAGACACGGCAGCCAATCAACAAGACACGGCGGCCAATCAACAAGACGCGGCAGCCAATCAACAGGATGCGGCAGCCGAATCGAAGGTCGATATTCCGGGGCTCATCCAAAAACTTGATTCGAATCGTTTTGCCGACCGAAAGGAAGGCAGTCAGAAGCTTTCTACGTTGGGGAAGGCAGCAATCGAACCTCTCAAAGCTGCTGCCAAGAGCGACAGTCGTGAAGTCGGCTCACGCTCGATTCAGATTTTAAAGCAATACCTCGAATCCGAAGATGAGGAAGTCAAGTCGCTTGCAAGGAAGGCGCTGGAATCGCTTGCCGAAGGGGATGACGCAGCAGCGGTGCGTGCGACGGATGCACTGAAACCAAAAACTGAATCACCCAAGCCACAAAGAATGTTCCCCGGTAATCTTCAACTTGGCGGTGGTAACATTCAGATTCAAGTTCAAGCGATTGGTGGGAACGGTCGCAATATGCGAGTCAAGAATGTGAATGGCGTGAAGGAAATCGAGGCCAAAGAGAATGGCACCAAAGTCAAAATTATCGATGATCCTGTCAACGGGATCAAAATGGAGGTGACGAAAAATACAAACGGAAAAATTGAGACGAAGAAATACGAAGCAAAGAATGCCGAGGAATTGAAAAAGAACGAACCGGAGGCGCACAAGTTGTATGAAAAGTACAGCGACGATCAAGGAATCAAGATTCAGATGCAAGGGTTGCAGGCTGGCGGAAAGTTTTTGCCGTTGCAAATGCAGCCGCGTCAGATTCCCAAAGGAGCTGTGCAACCTCCAAGGGCTTTCGATCCCAGGCGAGCCGCTGGCGAGATTCGCTCAGCGCGTGAAGATCTGGAAAAATTGATCGAGCGATCCAAGCAGGTCGAAGGAGATGAAGGTGCGAAGGAGCAGCTCGAAGAGATTGTCGAGCAACTCGAGGCATCGCAAGAGAAGCTCAAACGCGCCATGGAGAGCTTGGGACCGTTCGGTCGCTAAGCCGAGGGCGGGGTGATTGTTCAAGAGCCTGTTTGCATGGATTCGGCCGTGCTTGGGTCTCGTTTAGCTTGTACTGAAGAAGGGTACGCAATGTCGGGTTGCGTTACGCAATCTTCGGTTGTGCGGGTCGTTGAGATCAGCCCCCTGCCGCGCGGCGTTGCCGATCGAGCAAGGCACGCCCGATTCCATGTTGAGGTGCGGTCTGTACGAAAATTCTTGCGATCGAATTTCGATCAGCTTGGCGAAGAAACTCATAGAATCCCGCCGCGTAGTCCTCGACCGTCTCGAATATGATTGACAGCGAAAGTTGTTCGATGCCTGCAAACCGGTCTAACCCGCAGTAGGCCGAGCCTGCATTCGGCGTGATTCGTTCCGGTGATGGCTTTTCCAGTAGATGAATCGCAGCATCTGGCTGGTAATGCGGATGCAAGATTCCGGGGGAGTTGATGGTGGCTGTTGGAGAGGAGGCATTGTGATCAAAATGGGGTCCGATTTCTTTCGCTTCGGGCACGATCTGCTGCACTTGTTCAATCGTGATCGCGCCCGGGCGGAGGATGATAGGGAAGGGGCCGCAGCAATCGACGACGGTCGATTCAATTCCAATGCTGGTGGAATCTTCGCAATAGACGGCATCGACACGTCCATTTAAATCCTCGAACGCGGATTGCCAGGTCGTACTGCTCGGTCTTCCCGATCGGTTTGCTGAGGGTGCGGCCACGGGGACTTTTGCCAAGTCAAAAATCTCTCGCGCGACTGGATGACTGGGGATTCGTAGCCCAACGGTATCCAGCCCAGCACTCACCAGATGACTGATCGTTTCTCGTTTGGGAAGCACAACCGTCAAGGGCCCCGGTGCGAATGCAGTCAGCAGTGCATCGGCGTGCGGGGTCATTTCAGATGCGGCGAGTGGCCAGTCTTGCCGATCATTGATGTGCACGATCAAGGGGTTGTTGCTGGGGCGACCTTTCGCCTCGAACAATTTTCGCACCGCATCAGTATTCGTGGCATCGACACCCAGCCCGAAAACTGTCTCAGTGGGAAACGCTACCAAGCCTCCATCACGAATGATCCGGGCGGCTTCCTGCGGAGTATGGATTCGCTCAGTCAACAAACTTGACACTTCATATTTCTGAGGAGGAAGCTCTGCTGACTTTTCAATGCGGCGATCAACAGCAGGCAAAGTGCGTGCTGCATTCAGGTGTTGTGCCTGATTGATGTTCGATTCGTATCGGTTCAGCGATCGGATTCGGTGAATCGATTGTATCTTGGCCTTTCCCCTGCGGGGAAAGGTAGGTCAGTGACTTGCGTTGGTTTCTTGTTGCAGGTGATGTTTCCCGATTCTTCACTACCGGGTTTGCCAAGTGAATTTTATTCAGCAGTGAACTATCCGCGATCACCGTCACGAGGGCCGCGAGTTTGGCCGTCACCGTCACGAGGGCCGCGTGTTTGGCCATCACCGTCACGAGGGCCGCGGCGTGGGGCGGTTCCTTCCCGGGCATCTGTTCGGCGACCTTGCTCCACTTCGCGGTGACGACCGATGCTGTACCAATAGATAAATTCAGCGGGAACGAATTTGCCATCACGGTTTGGGTCAGCATCATTGAATCGCTTGGTCTGCATCTCACGGCGTGAGGGACTGATGTTGCCGTTGAACATGAGGAGCCACTCGTCAAGGGTTACCACTTCGTCACCATTCTTGTCGTACGCGCTGAAAACTTTGCCGTCCTTGGTGGTTCGCCAGCGTGGTGAAAGGAGAAACCCGTCCCGCTGCCCGCGTGATTCGTTTCCGTCGCGACGAATGCCCAGCGATTGGTCTCGACCCTCACGATTCGCCTGGGTCTGCCGGCGAAGCACAGCGATTTCGTTTTGCAGTTGAGTGATCATTTGCAGGAGTGCCGCTTCTCGCTGATTTTGCGGTTTGAAGTTGCGTAGTGATTCACTCAATCCGCGTTGACTGCGCGAATCACGTTCGACTCCGTCGCCCCGCTCACGGGGTGCCTGAAGAGTCTCCGGGGAGCGTCTGGGAGCGGCATCTCTTTCGGCAGATCTTCGCGGACCAGCCTCGGCTTCTGCAGACCGTCGTGGCGCGGCGTCTCTTTCAGCAGAACGAATTCGGCCGGCTGCGGCTTCAGCGGAGGATCTTGGTTCAGTTTCGGTCGGGCGGTCACCTTCACGCTGTTGGCCATTCGCCATGTTCTCGCTCGAAATCAATCCGAATCCAATTATGACCACAAAGGCAGCAAGCGTTCGAACCAGCTTGGATGGGGGATTTCCTTGACGAGATAACTCACGGACGCGATGAATTAGGTTTGGCATTCTTAGGTCGTCTGTTGAGGAGGTTGAGGTGAGCTCTGCGTGCAAGTGCTGCGTTGGGGACCACGGGAGACACGTTATTTCCTTTTTAACGGCACGGGGTTCGGATTGAAAGTAGCAAAGAGGGATTGGCTGGTACCCCGGTCCGTTTTGTTCTGCGGAATTTGGCCTGTGAGGGTGATCTAATTCGCCGGTTACCGAAAAATGCGGGCCGCGGGCGGCCCGCAAAATTTGCGGAGGGGGGGCAATGAGAGTGGCGGTCGAGCTGATGGCGTGGTGGTTTTTTTCGCCGGGGTTGAAATTTGGCGCAGTAATTCAGCCATCGTCGATCCAGCCATCGTCGATTCAGCCATCGTCGATCCAGCCATCGTCGATCCAGCCATCGTCCGTTGGCCACAAGCGGTTTCGTGAACTCATCTTCGATCGCAGAATTGGATGTCTTGTTGGTCAAGGGGGTGGATTTGGACCGGCGCCGGTTTGAATCGTTTCAACCTGAATCGTTTCATCACCCACCGGTTCGCAGGCAGGAAGTTTGGTACCGCTGTGATGCCAGTAGCTGTGATGCCAGCCGCTGTGATGCCAGCCGCAAGCGCATTCAAGCCGGATGTTCCGATTCGGGCCAGTCTCTGCGAACCTACCAATTTGATCATTCGACGCCACGGTCTCCGCACCATTCGGTTGGAATACGAGGAGACGCACCGAGGGGCGGCGATTAGCAGCGATATCCGCTGAACTTTACTCTCTTTTCTACTCGCGTCACTGGACACTTCGGTGGAGGTTATACTGCTGGTCCGAGAGATTAGAATCGTGATCCGTTGACAGGCTTGTCGAGTGGGTTGCCGACTCTTGGAAGCCGCTCTTGTTTATCCTGGTATTCCGACGCTAGAAGCGACAATCAATGCAGACGACGCAACGTGCTACCGCAATTATTTCCATCCTGCTTGGCCTCTTTGTCACCTCAGCCCGAGCGCAGGTTTACGATCGTTTGGAAACTGCCAATGCCGATCCGGATTTTAAATTACAAGGCGAGTATGCCGACTCGACCCGTGGCTTGCACATCATCGCTCGTGGTGAGGGCGGATTCGATGCGGTGATTTATCCCGGTGGCTTGCCAGGAGCTGGATGGAGTGGAAAAGAAAAGCAACGGCTTGAGCTGGAATCTGACCAAGTCGAATCGATGGTTAAGCAATTTGCTCGGGTTGAGCGAAAGAGTCCGACCTTGGGGGCCAAGCCGCCGGCGGGTGCTGTTGTGCTATTTGACGGCACACAAGATTCAATCAAAAACCATTGGCGGCCGGGCGCTAAAATGACCGATGACGGTTTGCTTCAGGAAGGATGCACCAGTGTTGATACGTTTGGCGATTACACATTGCATCTGGAATTTCGCTTGCCGTTTATGCCCAAAGCAAGTGGGCAAGGGCGTGCCAATAGTGGCGTTTACCACCAAGGTCGCTACGAGACTCAGGTGCTTGATTCGTTTGGTCTTGAAGGAAAGAACAACGAAACCGGTGGGCTTTATAAAGTCCGTGATCCCGACCTGAATATGTGCCTGCCACCTTTGGTTTGGCAAACCTACGATGTCGATTTGACGTCCGCTCGTTTCGATGAAGCGGGTAAGAAAATTGCCAACGCGCGGATCACCGTGAAGCTCAATGGTGTGGTGGTGCAACGTGACGTGGAATTGCCGGGGCCAACCCCCGGTGGTCAATTGGCTGAAAGTGTTGCTAACGGTCCCATCCATCTTCAACAGCATGGAAATCCGGTTCGGTATCGGAACATTTGGGTGCGTCCTCGAAATATTGATGCTGAGGCGCGCCGCCCAATCGTTCCAGGGTTTGAACGTTTTCACGGGTTGGGTGAGGATTCACTTGCCGGCGGGCGTTTGCTGTTTGGTGAATTGAATTGTGTTGCTTGCCATGAGACACCAAACGACTTGGCATCAACAACATCCCCTAAACAAGCTCCGATTCTGGATCAAGTTGGCCAACGGGTTCATCCAGAGTGGCTGGTTAAGTATCTGGCCAATCCGCACGCGGCGAAGCCGGGAACCACGATGCCAGACGTGATGTCGGGGATGAATCCGCAAGAGCGGCGTGAGGCGGCACTGGCATTGACCAATTTTTTAGTTGGTACTGACACGATCAAGAGCGGTACCAAAAGTGGCAACGCCGGTGTCGGCGAACGTCTGTTTCATGAAGCTGGCTGCGTTGCTTGTCACTTATCGCGCGACGGTCGCAAGGTTTCTGTCGCGACTTCCGTTCCGTTGATTGACCTGGGCGAAAAATATAGCCGCGCGAGCTTAGAAGAGTTCTTGAAGAACCCACTCGCCGTTCGTGCGTCAGGGCGAATGCCACAATTGGATCTTGGAGGTGATAACTGGCGGCATGTTGCTCAATATCTGACGGGCGATGCATCGGTCACTTTTGGTACCGCCCGGGATTTACCCAAGGAGCCCAATCTGAGTTTTGCCGCTTATTTTATCGGTGTTGATAAGTTTCCCAATCTGGATGAACTCGAGCCCGATTTGACCGGCGTGTCTCGTGGCTTGGACATCAGTGTCGGAAAGCGTAACGAAAATGTGCTGATCAGTTATTCAGGGTTTTTGCCAATCAAAAAGGCGGGGAAGTACAGCTTTCAGTTAGCGTCGGATGATGGCAGTCGACTTTTTATTGATGACAAGTTGGTGATCGATAACGACGGGGTCCATCCAAGGACGTCCAAAGACGCGACGATCTCACTTGGCACCGGTGCACATTCGATTCGGGTCGATTGGTTTGAGAAGGGTGGCGAAGAAGAATTGTCGCTCGTCTGGGCGGGCCCAGGGGTCAAGTCGGGACACATTGATAAATCGCTGGTCATGAGTCGCGATGGGGTCGACGTACCAATGCAGGTTCAAGCCCCACCCGCCGATCCGGAGCAATTCGTGTACGACGAATCGAAGGTCGAAGCAGGCCGTCGATTGTTCACGTCCCTGGGTTGTGTTGGTTGCCACTCCAAAACCGACCAAGGAAAGCGGATGGTAGCGGAGAGTAAACCGCCCAAGTTGATCGATTGTGATTCAGCAAAGGGTTGCCTCGCAGAATCCACTTCGAGTCCCGTGCCAAATTACGATCTGACTGAAATCCAACGTTTGGCGTTGGCCACGGTGGTTAACAATGCAACCGAACGCTTTGCACCAACGCCAGATGTGCAGGCAAACCACACGATGAAATCGCTGAACTGCTATGCCTGTCATCGTCGCGATGGGGTGGGTGGGGTCGAATTGGATCGTAACGCATTCTTTGTTAGCGCGATTCCCGAGATGGGAGACGAAGGTCGTTTACCTCCACCACTCGATGGTGTCGGCGACAAACTGCGTTCCGATTGGACGCGGCAAGTCATCGGCCGCGGCAACAAGAGTCGGCCTTATATGCTGGCACACATGCCACAGTTTGGGGATGCAAACGGTGGGCAACTTGCCGAGGTGTTTGAGCAGCTCGACGCGCGAAGCGAGGCGAGTCCTGAGTCGACCGACGAAGCTGAACTTCGCCAAGTCGCCGCTGGCAGATTGCTTGTTGGTGCCAAGGGGCTGGGTTGCGTGAGCTGTCACACTTACGGGAAATTCAAATCAACGGGCATCCAAGCGTTAGCACTCGATACGATGTCCAAGCGACTTCGCGAGGATTGGTTCCACCGCTACATGCTTGACCCACAAGCTTATCGTCCTGGGACGCGGATGCCGACCGGATTCCCGGACGGCAAGAGCACCGTTCCGCATATCTATGGCGGCAACCCGGCTAAGCAAACCAGTGCCATGTGGGCTTTCCTCGGAAAAGGTACCGCGGGGGGAGTTCCCGATGGCATCGTCGGTGGAATGATTGAACTCAAGCCCGATTCCGAACCGGTGATTTATCGCAACTTCATCGAAGGAGTGTCACCACGGGGGATTGCGGTCGGCTATCCGGAAAAAGCAAATCTGTGCTGGGATGCACAAGAGATGGCGTTGACGTTGATTTGGCAAAACCGCTTCATCGATGCCAGCAAGCATTGGGTCGGTCGAGGCCAAGGCAGGCAAACCCCATTGGGTGGCAGTCTGGTGACGTTCGAAAAGAACACACCCGTTGCCCTGCTCGCAGACGATGCGGCTGCTTGGCCACAGCAGTCGGCGGCGGAGCGCGGTTTCAAATTCCTGGGATATCGGCTTGACGAAAAAGGCCGACCGACGTTCCGCTATCGGACTCCTTTCGCCAATATTGAGGATAAGCCAATTCCCGTGCCGAGCGAGTTTGACGGAACTTTTAAACGCGAATTGACCATCACACCAATCGAGAAAAAATCAGCACCGGGGACCGTCTACTTCCGAGCCGCATCCGGTTCGATCGTGCAACAACCCGATGGTGATTACATGGTGGATGGTCGACTCCGTATCGGAATCGAGACTTCTGGCCCAGCACCGTTGCTTCGCAAGAATGCGGCGGAATTGCTTGTCCCGGTTCAAGGACCAACCAAGATTACCCAGCGAATCGTTTGGTAATTGTGGCGGCTGTCCGAGGCCGCCGGAAAATCATTTGTTCCGTCCTCTTGTGGACTGGATTAGCTCGCAACGTATCTATCCTTAAGACAGTTGAGAATCATGCGACCGATGTTATCGCAATGCTTTCGTACGAGGAAATTTCAAAGCACCCCGCTGCCGCTGGTGGGATGCCTTTGCGTGATTGTTTCCTTGCTCTTGCAGCCCACTCCAGGTCTGTCGCAAGATCCGCCGACCGAATCTGACTATTATCCCATCACGACCTTTGAGGTTCCTGAAGGAGTCGTGTTGGAGGCATCTGGGTTCCAGATGATGCCAGGTGGTAAGTTAGCGGTTTGTTCGCGACGTGGTGAAATTTGGACGATTAACGATCCTTTCTCACCAACCGTTTCGGCTTCTCAATTCGTGCGTTTTGCCCACGGTTTGCACGAGCCGCTCACCCTGGCATTCCGAGATGGTTGGTTGTATGCGACCCAGCGTTCGGATGTCTCTCGGATGCGCGATACCAATGGCGACGGAAAGTCAGATGAATTTGAGATCGTCAACGACGGTTGGGGGATCTCTGGTGACTATCACGAGTACGCTTTCGGTTCAAAGTTTGACAAGAATGGTGACATCTGGGTTGTTCTCTGTCTGACCGGTTCGTTCAGCAGCCAGGTGCCTTATCGTGGCTGGTGTGTCCGCGTTACGTCCGACGGTGAACTTGTTCCCACGTGCAGCGGGGTTCGATCGCCTGGTGGGATTGGGGCCAATCAAATGGGTGATGTTTTTTACACAGACAATCAGGGGCCCTGGAATGGAACGTGTGGTTTAAAGCATCTTTCGCCAGGCAAATTTGTTGGACATCCCGGTGGCTTTCAGTGGTATGACCTTGCCGAGCCAGTGTTAGGGCCGCGGCCCGAGGAACCGAAAAGCGGCAGTCGAATCATGACCGAGGCGAAACGGTTGCCGCACTATGAACCACCGGCGATTCTGTTCCCGTACAACAAGATGGGCAAGTCAGCCGCCGGTGTGACCTGCGACACTACCGGTGGCAAATTCGGTCCTTTTCAAAATCAAATGTTTGTGACCGATCAATCAGATAGCACCGTGATGCGTTGTTTCCTCGAAAAGGTTAAGGGCCATTATCAAGGTGCTTGCTTTCCATTCGTGCAGGGATTCGCCAGCGGATCGCTCGCGCTGGAAATGACGGATAACGGTAAGATGTTCGTTGGTGGCACCAATCGCGGTTGGGGATCGCGCGGCCGGGCTCCGTTTGCTGTTGAACGTGTCGATTGGACTGGTAAGGTTCCGTTCGAGATTCATGAGATGCGGGCAAAGTCAGATGGCTTTGAATTGACGTTTACCGAACCGATCGATGTGGCCACTGTTGAGAATACAGATTCGTACAAATTGACGTCGTATACGTACATCTATCAATCGTCTTACGGCAGTCCCGAAGTCGATCACACCACGCCGACGATTGCGAATGCAGTCGCGGGTGCCGATGGCAAGAGTGTTCGTCTGTACGTCGATTCCCTGCAGGAAGGTCACGTTCATGAATTGCACAGCGATGGCATTAGTTCCAAGGCTGGGCTGCCGCTGCTGCATGCGAAGGCCTATTACACGTTGAACTACATTCCCGAATAACGGTCGTTCAGCGGTGCTCTTCGAAAACGGATAGGCATTTCAGCGAAACGGTGAAGACTGAGACGTCCCGTGCAGTGTTTGGTGCGGCGAGTCACTGCGGTGGAATTGCCGCAGTACCCTCACCGAACACAACCTGCTGACCAGATCCATTTTACGGATTGGCGGTTTCGGTCGATTCTTTGCTGTTGGTTACGGGGGGGCTACGCTGGATCGATGCCGGAGTGTTTTGCCGGCCAACGCTCCCGTCACGTTGCTGTCCCAGATAGCTGGTGTGCCATTGACCAGCAGGTAGCGAATGCCTGCGGAATATCGGTCTGGGATCGCGAACGTTGCGCGGTCGATTAATTCATCCCGTTGCCAGATCGCGAGATCAGCGGCGTAACCACTTCGCAGGTAGCCACGATTCGGCATTCCCAAGATGTCGGCCGGTAACCCGGTCGCGCTGCGAATTGCCTGTCGCAACGGGATGACATTTTCGCGGACCGAGTAGTAGCCAATTTTTCGTGGGAACGTACCGTAGTTCCGCGGATGGGGCACTTCTTCGCTGGGGATCCTTGCGGAGCCGTCCGATGCGGTTGCGACCCACGGACGCTGCATCACGTATCGTACGTCCGATTCGTCGATTCCGTAGTTGACGACCTTCGTACCTCGATCCGAGTTTAGGATCTGCAGGATTAGGTCATACGGATCGATTGATAGTTCGTCAGCGATTTCCTTCAAGCGACGACCTGCCCAGGATGGGTTGGGGCGATATCGGGCAATTTGTATCCGTTGCCCTTGGTCTGTTGAGGCGAGTTTTCGGCGAATCGATTGTTGGATTCGATCGGCGTCTTGTTCGCTATTCAATCGCTCGAGCATCTTGGTCGAACCCCCTTCTCGCGCCCATGCGGGCAGGAAGGTCGCCGACAAGGAGGTGCTTGATGCGATGTAGGGATATTGGTCGGCCGTCACTTTGACTCCGGCCGCTCTTTCCTTTTCGATCACATCGATGGCAACTCGCACGAGACCCCAGGAATTTTTACCCGATGATTTAAAGTGAGAGATATGGATTGGTAGGTTGGCGTTACGGCCGATCTGTAAAGCTTCACCGACGGAATCTAATAAGCTGCTACCTTCCCCGCGAATGTGGCTCACGTAGATGCCGCCATGGCGGCCGACAACCTTAGCGATTTCGGATAACTCAGCGGTATCTGCGTAGGAGCTAGGGACATAAATCAAACCGGTCGACATCCCCCAGGCACCATCCTTCATTGCTTGCTGAGCGAGCGATTGCATCTGCTCTAATTCTGCTGGTGTGGCATCTCTGCGGTCACGGCGGATGACCTTTTCACGCAGACCGCCTTGGGGTAACAGGTGGGCGATATTGACCCCGACTCCATATCGGTCCAGTTTGTCATAGTATTCTGCGACATTGATCGGCCCACTTCCGCAGTTGCCCGTCACCAGGGTGGTGCAGCCCTGTGTTAGATAGTTGGCGACCAAGCGGGTCTCTTTTTTCGTCGCTGGAGTGTCGCTGTGAGAGTGCAGGTCGATAAAGCCCGGGGAAATGATCAGCCCTGAGCAGTCGACACGACGCTTGATCTTCCCTGTTTTAAAGTTTCCCACCGCAACGATTGCATCACCGGCAATCGCCACATCACCAACTTGTCCTGGTTGGCCATCCCCGAGGTGTAGTTCACCATTTTCGAATAACAAATCTGCGTCGATCGATTCTTCGGCACGCAGCGAACCTGCTGCAATTGCCAGCGGAATGAGAATCAAGAATGTGGCGGAAAAACGACGACCAGCGTTCGTTGGTTTGTGATCCTGCAAGGGACTCTCCTGTGCGGAAGCATTCACTGTGGGTGACCTGGCAATAGCGGCGGTTTCATGATCGGATGCAAATCGGCTGAGTGATCCTTGACCCGTCGTTTTTGAATTTGCGACGATCAGTTTTCTGCAGCGATTGGGCCGATGTACTCTTCTGCGACAATGATGTTGTCAAACCAGATTCGGCTGATGTGATCCTTTGGCGCTTTGGTAATGTACAGCAGGACCCATAAGAAATTCAGATTCAGTTTTGGATCAGTTCTCCAGCGAAAACCTTCAAAGGGTGTTCCACCAGTGGGGAAGGTGAGGGGTTCAGCCCTCTTTTTCTCATCATTCCAGCGGTTGCCCGGTCCACCTTGTCCCGGCAGGAATTTGTCGAAGATCCACTTTCCCTTTGGGAATCCCTCACCGAGTTTGCTGGCTTGTTTGCCGTCAATCCAAAACGCCATCTGGCCGTTGCATTCGCCGATATCATTCATCTGCATCATCAATTCTAGGCAGATCCATTTACCACGTTGGACCGCCAGGCTTGGATCACGGATAAACGTATTTCCCCAGGTTTGACCACGGGGTGGACTGCCACGCATTTCTGACCAGTAGCTGTAATAGTCCCATGTCCAATGATCACCATGGGGTTCAACACCCGTGCTGAAGCGTTCGTTCCCGCGTGGGCGATTGCCAGCCCCTCCCTGGGGCCACTCGGTCGAAGGGTTGTATCCACCGACATGAAAGAAGTGATGAATGGGGGCACAGTCGGGATCGAACTTGACGTAAAAACGGATGTGAAGTTTTTCATAGCCGGGCTCAAGCGGCCGATAAAGATGCCCACCCGTACCCTGACCACCTACATGCGTTATCAGCAAGGATCGGTCGTCACTGCTGGCTGTCGGTGTATCAGAAGAGAGTGAAAGAATTTCCGCATTCTGGATGGATGGCCACCGTTTAGTGATCGCGGTGATTGATCGTTCATCAAAGGTTTCGACGAAAACAACTGATGGATGGCTCTCGATCCCTTGATCGCCGGGGTACTTGATGGCGATTCCATCATCTGCCGGGGCGGGCCTGAGAATAGAGGCCAGAGAGAACAGCACAAGTATTCCGATCCTCATTTCCTTCACCTTTCACGTCGACCGCGACAACTCTCGATCCGAGTGCATTCGGCCGGCCACCTTTTGTACGCGGCCCGGGGCGGCTCTGCAAGAAAATCAACGGATCTTCAACGCGAAGATGCAAAGGTCCTGGTGAATCGAGCGGCAATTCGGAAGAGGCTGAGTGCGCTCAGTCGGGAGCAAAGAAGACCAAGTGCGGCGGTCACTGAAGCTGGCGGTCACTGAAGCTGGCCGTGTTCGGGGCGAAGCCGCATTTCGTTCGCACCGCTGCCCATCGTGCCAAGCTTGGCACGTTGGGTACTCATCGATTGGTTGTCCAGCTTTCGCGCCTTGGGGGGCCGCTGTTGCGATGTGACTAACGACCACGTTGCAGTCTGGCGGCTTCTTTCTTGTCGAGTTTTCCATCGCGATTACGGTCAAGCATGTCAAAAAAGCGAAGCGTTGATTCCGTTCTCGACGGCATCCGCTCCCGTACTTCGTCTTTGGTCAATTCACCGTCACCGTTGACATCTAGAAGATCAAGGAATGTTGCTCTTGGAACTTTCGCTGGAGTGTTCTCCTTCGTGTCGTCATTCTCGCTGGCGGTTCGGCCTTGGGGCACGATGTACTCGATGTAGCCAACATGCATCTCATCGAACGTCTGCTCCCCCCAGCGAACCGATTTGGTTGCGTCTGGATTTGAGGGGTTGTTGGCGCTATTGTCGTACCAGCCAGTGAACTTCAACCGAGTGCCCTTCCGAATCAGTTTGGGTTCAGCATATCGGTAGAAGAGTTGCCAGTTGAAATCGTAGCGTGGGATGTCAAGCAACACTTCGCTGTCACCATCAATCGTTGTCAATTCGTAGCGGCAGGCTGTTCCTCTTAGATGATGGTGGGGCAGATACCCGAGCAGTTGGATATCGCTCGGTACACGAATGGACGCATCGACTTTGTGGCGTTCTGCTCCTGCAGGGATTCGCAGGTAAGGGTTTGTGATGTGTGCTGTTTTTACTTCGTATTCCGGTTGCGAATCGGCGAAGGTCAGCCCGATCTTTGTTTTGTCCTCGGTGGCTTCGCCCATCGTGGTGTAGTGCATTTGGAATTTGAGAGTCGAACCCTTGGGCAGGTATCGCGCGTAGCCCTGTGGGTAAACCCGAGTGCTGTTCCCCGGGACATAAATTCCCCAATAGTCGATCTTCTCCCGTCGTTCGGAAGAGCTCGCGTTCGGCGGCAGGACAAATACCAAAGCGTGGTGCACAACCCGACGATCACCCGGCACGATTTCGATGCCTTGGATCCATTGATCCTGGTCAAGTTCTGTTTCAACGTAAACTGTTTTATAACGGAGGACACCGCTTGCTTTGATCGGAATCGCTTGCTCAAACTCGAACACGGCGTCCGGCTTGCCGATGATCCAACCGTCAAAAAATGATGGTGCCTCGGGGGCATCAGCAGGGTCACCTTCCGGTGCATCGGCTTCAACCCACGCCATTAAATCGGTTCGTTCGGATTCATCGAGGACTCGCTCATTCGCCCACAGGAGAGCGTGTTTTTCTTGGTTTGAAAGTGATTCCCCATCAGGAGATGACGTTTGTGAACTGGTTTCGTTGGGCGCTGCAAACCAGGGCGGCATCACGCGGCGGTCGATCACACTGCGGATCATACCTGCATAATCTCGCACTTCTTCGTAGTTCGTGAGCGACATCGGAGTGACACCCCCGTCGCGGTGACACTCAACGCAATGTCGTTGAAGGATTCTTGAAATTCGATTGTGGTAGGTTACGTCCGTTGCCAACGGTTCGGGCCGGTCTGTCTGGTAGAACATCTCACATCCAGGCGACGATGTTGCCTGGATGCTGGGCAGTCGACCTTCGAGAACGGCGTCGATGGCATCAGCGAGGTAGGTATTCCGCGGT
The DNA here is from genome assembly GCA_029245125.1 of Rubripirellula sp. GTDB lineage: Bacteria > Planctomycetota > Planctomycetia > Pirellulales > Pirellulaceae > Rubripirellula. The sequence continues at coordinate 5,666 of JAQWPZ010000291.1, read as the reverse complement.
GCGTCGAGTGCGTAGCCAAAGCCGTATTGATCATCAACAGCCCCCCGGTAAACAAGAGTGCGGTTTTGATCCAATACGAACACCTCGGTGGTGGTTTTTACATCGAGTACTCGTGTGATCGATTCCTGATCGTCTCGAACATAAGGGCCGACAAAACCTTTGTCCTTGAGTTCGGTTCGAAGCCTTTCGATCGATTCGGATTCATTCGGATTCAAAAAAAGAAAGGAGACACCTCGATCTTTGTAACGCCGTTCGAGATCGACGAGAGTTGGGGCGTACTTTTTGCAGAGCGGGCAACCGGTTCCTGTCATCGCCAGAACAATCGCCTGATCGCCGGGCAGTTCACTCAATTTTCCTTGAACTCCTCGGATATCCGTGAACGAAAGATCCGACATCGAACGCCCCAGCCCCATTGGTTTCGGTGGCAAGATTTGTGGAGCTTGCCGGATCGGTGAATCCACGCCGTCGGTGGGCAGCGGCGAAGTCGCCGTTTCTTCTGCCCAAGCCGATGTTGTCCACAGCATCGAGACGACTAGGGTCAAAAGGATGAACGCGAACGCTTGAATTGTTCCGTGCGATGGATTCAAGTTTTTTGTTCCGGTAAGTTGTTTCATTTTGCGATGTCTAAAGAGAATCGATTAGAAGTTGATCGACCACATTCAATGAATTCGAAACAGAACCTACCGGGCAGATCAATTTCTCGCGGTGGTTCACTTCGCGGTAGAGGACTCTGATTGATATGGTAAGTGATGACAAGGTCGAAACAGCGTTGGTGAGTCTCTAGCTTTGTCGGAAGTGAGCCGTTGATGTGAGTATGGCTCGCGGGCACGATCGCAACAATTGCGACGATTCGCGTGCGATGCCGAGTTTCTTCGATGAGATCTGGTTCAAACGGTAGGCCTTGGTTACCAAACAGGTTCCTGACGAAGGCACTACTTTCCGGGGAAATTCCAACGAATAAGCAAAATCCACAACCACCTCTTCGTTTTCATGTTTTTGGAGGTCGCTCTCGAGCTTTTTACGATCAATTTTATTCGTGCGTCCAGTCCCTTGATTTTGCGACGGCTGGCCTAGCGATAATGGAAGTGCCAGAGGCGGTCTTTGCAGACAGGATCGAGGCGTGGAACACGGAGAAACTGGATTTGTTCTGGGCTTCCATCCTCGGGGATCTCAACGGCTGTCAAATGCCCAGCTTCCAAAAATACGCCGCTGTCGAGATTGAGTGCGCCATTATGAACCACCGACTTGAACACTAAGTCTGCATCCCGCCATGGTGTCGTGTCGATTCCGTACGAATGGAGGTAACAGAGCGGAGTGTGTCCGTGAACGACCAATTCTGGAAAGCCCGGTTCCTGACCGAGGAAATCTCGCGTCCAGCACACTTCCCTCGCATCTTCTTGTAGTTGGGCCTCGACGGCAGCGTGGACGTTGGTGTTGTGATTGTGTTTGGGGCGGATTCCTGAATGAATGAACAGACAGTTTCGTTCGACGTGATGGGTTTTGCAGCGGCACAAGAGATCAAGGTGAGTCTTAGGGAGGTGCCATTCTGAGCCGAGGTTTTGATGCAAGAGTCGCTCGAAGTGTTGCTGCGGATCGTCGTTTCGAAACGCCCAGTATTGGGCATCTTCGGCATGCTGCAATTCATAGGATTTGAGCGTTGCCCACGTTTCATTGTCTCTCACCAAGAAGCTGATGTCGGCTCCCTGAAAGAGTGATTCGGGGAAGGTGGAAAGATCGATGTCCGCGCCGACCATTCGCTGCATCGCCAACAACATCAGTTCATGATTGCCAAGCAGCAAGATGACTCGAACGCCACTTTGTTCTAGCTTGTGCAGCTGCTGATGAACCCCTTTGGAATCCTCACCTTTCGAGGAAAGATCTCCGGTGCAGAGAAATGTATCGTTGGGGCGGAGATCCAAAATCTCCAGCAGTCGTGCAAGCGTATGACTGCAGCCGTGAATATCGCCAACCGCGATGAAACGACCCATGATTCTGTCACTCCGCTCTGCAATGACTTGTTTAGTCTTCGCCTGCTCGCATCATTCAACAATGCAGTCAGCCATTGGCAGACGATGCCTAGTCTTCAACCGCTTCAGTCTGCTTCGACGTTTCGGTCTCATCTTTCGGCTGTTCAGGGGCGCTGTTTGTTTGACCTGATGTCGCCTTCGATTCGTCGTCTGCTGCTTCAATCGCGTTTCCTGCTGCTGGTTTTAATTCCTCCTGCAAGAAAGCGTAGGCCTTTTCGAGTGCAATGGGGTCAGAGGCAGCTTGCATGTGCCCAGCGCCTTGGATGGTATACATCTCCGTTCGCACACCGGCCTGCTTCAAAGCCGCGTGGCAATTTTCACTCCAAGTGATTGGGACTAATGCATCGCTAGTTCCGTTGAAAAAGAAGGTTGGCGGATCCTTTGAATCGACGAACGCAGTCGATGAGGCGAGGCGAAACTTTTCGGGTTCAGTTTTTAGATTGCCACCCATCCAGTATTCGGCCCAATTTCCTTGATCTGGGAAGGCACGAAAGTCGGTTGGAGCACCACCGGCAACGCAGCACTGGAGTCGCGTATCGATATTTCCGTTCTGTTCGCAGGGAGCTTCACCCGTGGTTGCCAAGAGTGACACCAAATGTCCGCCTGCCGAATAACCGATTGCCCCCAATTTGCTGGTGTCGGCTTTGTACTTGGCTCCGTTTTTCCGGATCCATTTTACAGCTGCACGACAATCTTCGATTTGTGCAGGGAATTTGTGTTCGGGGGCCAAGCGGTAATCAATGGCAAAGCAAACAAAACCCATCCTGGCCAATGCAATCGCATAACCACGCAACTGGTAGCGACTTCCCGAACGCCAGGCACCACCATGCACGACTAGCACAGCAGGGTACGTGCCTTTTTCCTTGGGCACGAAGGCATCCATCAGCAGTTCGCGTTGGTCAACTTTGCTGTAAACGATTTTTTCGCGAACATCGTATTGAACACCTGCGGCCGTGACTTGACTGGCCACGACGAGGCATCCGATAAGGGCAATGCATCGAATCGACATTTAATTTCTCCTGTGCTCGAACGGCACCTAAGTCTACCAATAAACGGTAAACATCCAAGAACGCGTTGGCTTGGAGGATGGTTTCGGCCGCCAACACAGGAATCAAATCACGATTCAGCTCGGCGGGGCAACTTCGGCGATGGTCCCCAAATGTGGTTTTTCTGCTTGGATGTAGTCATCGCACCGCATACTGATGGAAATAGCGTGTTCTCCAGCGTTGAAATTGATGCGGGGATTTTTCAGTAACGTTTTGTCACAATAGGTGCTCAGGCCGAATAAGCTGCCAAATGGTGGGATCGATCCTGGCTTCAGGCTGGTGATCTGCAGGACTTCTTCGGGCGTCGCAAACCGCAGTTTTCGCCAGCCGAATTGTCGCCGCACTTCCCTCCCAGCCAACCGCATGTCCGCCGGGATTACAAATTGAAACATCTCTTTGTCACATTTGCAGATCAACGCCTTGGCGCCGCTCTGAAGTGAAACTCCTCGGACGCGAGCCGCTTCTTCGCTCGTGTAGACCGGTTCGTGGTGCGAGACGTCGTACTCGATCGCCTGTTCATCTAAGAGCTTTTTGATTTGTTCAAAGACCGTCATCACTGATGCCTTATGTGAATGGATGAACATCCGCGATTTGAGCGGAGCGTTTTATCAACGCTCCGCAATCAATTCTCTGCCTGTCTATCAAATTGATTCAAGCGGATGCGAAACGGTTTGCTGAAAACGCTGGTTGACTGATCGGCACAGCAGAAATTCGTGCACCCAGAAATTCGTGGGGTCAGTGTGAAAGGTGGACCCGCCACGACTTGTTTGTCGGCTTGAATCGCTACCAATTCGACACGGCTGAATGGTATTCTTGCCGAACCGGGTATCAGTCAAAGCCTATTGCGGCTTCGCCGATTCGAGCAGGATTTGGGCAGCGCGCATTCGCCGGTTGAGGTCTTGCTGTCGCAGTGCCTCTTGCTGGATGCGGCGTTGCCCGCGTTCAAGCTTCGCGGTCGTTTCCTCAAACAATCCGCCCGGAGTATTTTCGAGCGGCCAGTCGTCACTACGCTGTGTTGCGAAGGGAATATCGACGTTGCGACTAGCCTGCAGATTTCCTAGCGGGCTGCGGGCCCAAGCGTATCGATAGTGAATGGGTTCAGTGACCATCGGACTACTCAAGACAATCACCTTGGTGTCTTTTTTCGGGCGGCCGCGATCATCCTCGCCGGTGGTTAGGTGCCTGGCCTCGGCTGGGTGGAATTTGCGGTCTTCGCCGGCGACCGCGAACCCGAGGATTGGACCACCGTTATCGACTGCTTCTCCCGGTTCATCGAGACGCAATAGGATGCGTCCTGCTTCGACGGCGATTTCTTTCACCATGGGGGGCTTCCAGCGAACGTCATTTGCAAGTCCGTATTGCGTTGCCAGGGCCCATCTGGCGATTCTCTCTCCGGCCGGAATTTTTAGTTGCGGGTGATACCATCGCCGCCGCAGGTCATAGGTGCTTGTGAAGCCGATATTTGTGTCGCCCGCTTCGTAGAGATCCAGAAATGTCTGGTATTGCGCTTCGCGAATGTACGGGCCTGGATTGGCCATCATTTCCGAGTAATTGTCGAGGGTCTGAACCTCGCCCTCGGTGCACAGCGAGAGAATGCCGAATGGCATTTTAGGATCATTAAAAGCGGCACGCCAAGCGGTGATCATTTCTGGGAAGACGTGACGATACATGATCGCGCCCTGCGTTCCGTCGAAGCAGTTGTTGTAGCCTTGGTGGAAAATCGCCCCTTTGACCTGCAGTCCCTCGATCGGAGCAATCATGCTTGCGTAACAATTCCCTGGGCGGTTTTGATCCATCGGTGGTCCCGGGCGAAGGTCAGTTGGCTCCTGTTCGTTGGCTGGCATCTCCTTGCCCTCTTTTTCGAATCTCGCCACTTTTTGTCGGTAGCGTTCGACGCGACTCGCAAGATCGGCTTGTGGATCCCAGTCGGCAACTTTCTGGTCCCATTCTGTGAGCATGTCGCGGACCGGTTCAGAATCGATTTTTCGGAGAACGGGTGCCGGAGTCCATGCTTCAACCGTGGTTCCCCCACGGGAAACATCAATGATCCCGATTGGGACTTTTGCTGCCATGTGAACGCGTCGTCCGAAGACGTAGCCGATCGCTGATAATTCACGCGCGATTTCGGGCGTGCAGACATCCCAGTCTCCTTTGCGGAAGTGACGGCTAAACCATCCGCTCCATTCGTGCAGACGGGGAAACCCAGGCTTGTTGTTGGGACCGTTGGCTGCAGGAACCGTAAGGATGCGAATGTTCGGGTAATTGGCAGAAATGATTTCGAGCTGGCCATTCTCAATGCGGTCTAGCGGAAACTCCATGTTGCTCTGGCCGCCGAGCAGCCAGACATCACCCACCAAAATGTTTTCGAGGTTCAAGGTCTTGCGGGAACCTTGCACGATGAGAGTCAGTGGATTCGAATTCGCCTCCATTGCAGGTAACGTCACTTTCCACGTGCGATCTGCCTCTGCCGTTGCCTGCTGCTGCTGTCCACCGAACGCGACAGTCACGATTTCTCCCGCATCAGCCCAGCCCCAAATTGCGATGGGCTTGTCGCGTTGCAACACCATGTTGGACTGGAAAGCATTGCTTACAC
>JAQWPZ010000287.1 GCA_029245125.1 Rubripirellula sp. | reverse complement strand
GAACCTTGGATCGGACTGGCCGCTGTCAGTGCGGGATCAAAAACGGTCGGACTGGCAACCGGCGCCGTGACAATCGAACCACCAATCGACCGCAGGACGGGACTTTGCGATACAGCCAAATTGATCACATCTGCCAGCGACATGTCGATCGTGGGTAAATCAGCCGGATCGTCCAACGAAAGCGGTTTGACCGTTCCCTCGGCCGCAAGCGATACAGGGGTGACACACTCTTGCACCTCTGGATACTCGATCCGCAGACCATAGCCGTCGCTGTACGAAGCTTTCGTATCGTGCTTTGATTCCGGCAAGTGACTCAGCAAACCGCAACCAGCGGTCACGGTCGCACCCACCGAGGCCAACAAGGTGGTAACAATTCGAGACCAGCGACGCCGCTTGGGGGCGTGGCGGGGCAAGCAGTAGCGAGTCGAGCTTACCATGGAAAATCTTTGCGGGTTGGCGGAGTCTTAACGCGTACCGGTGCCATCACAGATTCAGCGCTAAAAACCCTATCGGCTGAACAGGTGACATAACTCGATCAACCGGACCACGAATCCTGCAGGCCGATTCTGAGAAATCCGACAAAACGATACAGCCCGCAGGGTCGTGTTGAAGTTTGCCGGCTAGGTAAACCGTTCGGAGAAAGCCAGTCGTCCACCACGGCGGCAAACCGGGCAGCAACGCCAAACCGGGCAGCCAATCCACCATGGGGCTCGATCGGGAGCACTGCGGTGAATCAGATCGATTCGATCACGATTTCACCACTCTGTAACTGGGGTCACCGGGGGTATTTGCGGAGACTGGCTTTCTCACTGTGTGGGAATACCATCGAGCCCGGTGGGGCTACAATAGCGATCCGAAATCCTCCTGCTGCCCACTGAGAAATAATGATTCGGTTCGCCCTTTTTCCGGTCCTGTGGCTGCTATTTTCTCCTCTCGCTGGAGCCCAGCGAAGTGGCGACGCTGACCTCAAAGCGATCATTGACCAGGTTCGCCCCTCCACCGTAACGATCCAGGTTCGGGGCCGTGATGGAGGCCAGATCGGCCTGGGTACGGGATTCGCCATTGATTCGACCGGTTTGCTGGCGACCAACTTTCATGTGATCACCGAAGGCCGCCCCCTGACCGTCGAAATGGCATCCGGGCGGCAATTACCTGTGCTGGCAATTGAAGCGTCTGATCGACGCCGCGATCTGGCGATTATCCGCGTCGATGTCGGAGAGAATCCGCTACCAGCTTTGAAACTCTCTGATGCTCCGTTACCCGATCAGGGCACTCAGGTACTCGCCTTTGGCAATCCGCTTGGTCTTCGTGATAGCGTGGTCACTGGAATCGTGTCGGCCGTGCGTGAAATGGATGGCCGACCGATGATTCAACTCGCCATGCCAACTCAACCGGGCAATAGCGGTGGACCGCTGGTCGACCTCAAAGGGAATGTGGTCGGAATCGTTAATATGAAATCGGCCGTCGACGACAATCTTGGCTTTGCGATCCCCAGCGACCAACTGAATTTATTGAGTGACCAACCCAACCCAATCTCCATCGCTCGCTGGGTCCGACTTGGTCAAATCGATCCCGAAACATGGACGCCACTGTTCGGTGCCTCCTGGACTCAACGTGGCAGCATCCTTAACGCTCAAGGTCTTGGCACCGGTTTCGGCGGGCGGTCATTACTGCTGTCCAACAAAAACACGCTTCCCAATCCTCCTTTTGAGATCGCCGTCGATGTTCGTCTGGATGACGAATCGGGGGCCGCAGGGTTGGCTTTTCTTGCCGATGGAAAAGACAAACATTACGGCTTTTATCCGAGCGACGGAAAACTTCGATTGACCTGCTTCCAAGGCCCATCGGTTTATAGTTGGCAAGTCTTGGAAGAAGTCGAATCCGATCATTATTTGCCTGGTGAGTGGAATCGCATTCGGGTCCGCGTCGATACCGATAAATTGCTTTGTTATCTCAATGGAAAGCTGGTCATCGAATCCAATGATCGGCAACTCAGTGGCGGCAAAGTCGGACTCGTAAAGTTCCGGGACACTAAGCCGGCGTTCAAACGTTTTCAATTTGGTGACCAACTACAACTACCAACTTTATCAGCGCCATTAAAAACGGCACTTGCAAATTTGATCGACAAGCCTGATCGCCTGGTGGATTTCACCTCGGAACAGCGTATCGAACTCGGCCGCGCCCGACATATCGTGAACCGCGAAATTTCTCGCGAGGTCAGTGAACTAGAGCAACGCATTTCGCAACTACGTCGGGTTGCAGAAGACCTGGAGCTGGTCCCCACATTGCGTGAATTAGAAAACGCACTGCGGGAAGAAGAAACGCACAGCGATCGCTTGCTGCGGGCGACATTGGCAATCGCCAAATTGGATCAACCCGATTTAGACATTGGTGCCTACGTCGATCGAGTGCAAGAGATGACTTGCGAGATTCGTGACTCCCTTACCAAGGAGGCGAACTCGGCCGAGCGGCGTGATGCCTTGCACCGCTTTCTGTTTCAGGAGAATGGTTTCCGAGGCGGTCGAGCTGAGTACTACCACCCCGCCAATAGTCACTTGAATCAAGTCATCGACGATCGCGAAGGATTGCCGATCACGTTGTCGATTCTATACATGTCGCTGGGCCAGGCACTCGACCTCGACATGCAAGGCGTTGGTCTGCCGGGGCATTTCGTGGTTCGTGATGCCACCGAAGAGCCACAAGTTCTGATTGATGTGTTCGAACAAGGCAATTTGCTGAGCCGGGAAGATGCCAACAGACTCGTGACCAATCACTCCGGTCGCCCGCTGAATGATGCCGATCTGCTGCCCCAAAATGTTCAGCAAATCCTGACCCGCGTGTTGTCAAATCTCGTCGGCGGAGCAGGGCGGCGGCAGGATTTATCGGCGATCCACCGTTACTGCGAAGCACTCGTGATCGTCGACCCTGATTCGATTGAATCACGACGCATGCGGGCTCAAGTTCGCATGATGACTGAACGAGACGCTGCCGCACTCGCTGATTTTGACTATCTGATCGAAAACGAAACTTCGACCGCGGCTTACCACGAAGCAATGGCACTGCGAAACCAACTGATCCAGCGAATCGAGCCCAAATCAGGTGAGTCCAAATCAAGTCAGCCAGATTCCGGCAACCGTGCCAATTCAATCGCGAACCCAGATCGCGATGTGACGCCAAACCAAGCATCCCCCAACCCCTAAAACCTTTGATGTTTCGTCTTCTCGCACTCTTATTGGCTTCTGTCGCACTCTCCTGGACATCGGTCACCGATGCCCAGGCGACCGACCGTCCCAACTTTGTTTTTTTCCTTGTCGACGATCTTGGCTGGGCAGACGTAGGCTGCAACGGCAGTCCGTATTACGAAACGCCAAACATTGATGCACTGGCCGCCAGTGGCATGCGATTCACGCAAGGGTACGCCGCATGCCCAGTCTGCTCACCGACACGAGCCAGCATTTTGACGGGACGACATCCGGTGCGTGTCGACATCACCGACTGGATTCCCGGTCGAAGATTGGCGGCTGACGCGAACGTTCGATTCGCGCACGTCGAAGATCGCGATCACTTGGCGTTACAGGAAATCACGATCGCTGAATCTTTACGTGATCAAGCCGACTACCAAACCTTCTTTCTCGGCAAGTGGCACTTAGGAGGCGAAGGACATTGGCCGACCGATCAAGGATTTGATGTCAACATTGGTGGTTGCGACAAGGGTTCTCCACCCGGCGGTTATTACGCACCTTGGAAGAACCCAAACTTGGCGGCGAAACAAGATGGCGAATACCTGACCAAACGGTTGACCGACGAAGCAACCGGATTAATCCAACAGGCAGATCGCGAGCGTCCCTTCCTGCTTTACTTCAGCTACTACAACGTCCATACGCCGATTCAAGCCGACCGTCGGACTGTCAATTATTTTCAAGCCAAAGCCGCTAACTTATTCTCGTCTCCCACGCCGTCGATCACAGAACGAGATGCCATCAGCCGGGCACGCCAAGACAACCCCGACTACGCATCGATGGTTCGCGCGGTCGATTTAAGCGTCGGAGAAGTATTGAAAACAATCGACCAGGCAGGCTTGGCAGAAAACACGGTCGTCATCTTTTTCTCGGACAACGGTGGGCTGTGCACCTTACCGGTTCGCCGCAAGTCGAGCGGCGGCCCGACATCCAATCTTCCGCTACGCAGCGGCAAGGGATGGTTGTACGAAGGTGGAATCCGTGAACCGATGATCATCCGCGCACCCGGTGTCACTCAGGCCGGATCGGTATGTGAACAACCAGTGGTAAGCACCGATTTCTTTCCCACCATCTTGGCACTGGCTGGCCTGCCCACCAACTCGAAATTGCATGCCGACGGGGTCAGTCTGGTACCGCAACTGCGAGGCGAATCCGCCGACCCACGGAGTCTTTTCTGGCACTACCCCCACTACCACGGATCCAACTGGAAACCAGGTGCTGCGATTCGACGCGGTCAATGGAAGCTGATCGAGTTTTACGAAACGAACAACGTTGAACTGTACGATTTGTCCAATGACCCCGGTGAATCAAAAGATTTGTCACTCAGCCGATCAAAGTTGCGTGATGAGCTGAGGAGAGAATTGAAACAGTGGCAACAATCACTGAACGCCAAAATGCCCGCAGAACGGTGACACGTGGCCGACGCATGGGAAAAGAAATGATCGTGATGCGTGGAAACCGCTGCATGCAACGAATCAACCATCAACCATCGTGTCACCGGTGATCTTATCTTTGTAAGTAGCCAGTCGTCCGAGCGCATTGTCGATCGCCGACTTGTCCACCCCTGCCTGCTCAGCCGCATCGGCGAAATGCCCGCAAAAACTCGCAAAATGTTTCGCGGTGATCCCCCGTCCGCAATGAATCTGGGTCAACTCGGCACCCGTGTAATCGGAGGGCCCATCTAAGGCTGATGCCATAAATTGGTACTGCATGCGAACCAGCCGATCCATCGACACTTTCTCGAAGAACGGCGCCAATTCAGGGTCTCGCTGAACTCGGGCATACATCTCCCGAACAAGCTCGGCGATCCCTTCCGCACCACCCATTCGCTCGAACAACGTTTTATCTGGTGACATCGTCTGCTCCCAACATCAAAGGTTTTCACAATTCTACCGCGCGATCGTCTCATCCGCCTCTAGACAATCCGGTGCAGAAATTCGCGGTGAACAAGACTCATTGGTGAAACTTCAGACTAAAGAAATCGAAGACGGCAATGACGATTCACGAAGCCGATCAAGGCTGTTCCACCAAGACTGAAAAATCCGCAAAGGAACTCCCGCCACCAGACCGCTCGGTCAGAGTTGGTGACTGCCGACCACCATACTCACACTCATACCAAGCCCGATAAGCGACATCAGCCGCCATATGCGCTTTTTGCAAATCGGCCAAGGCGGCAGCGTACTGTGCAGCGTAATTAGTGCAGGTCGTTGAACTGAAATCTGGCAAAACCTTTGGACAATGAAAAGTGTGCGATAGACGATCGGCTTGACCTGGAGCTGGGGCTAAATATTCGCCCTGAGTCGCGCGGTAAGAAGTCAATCCGATCAGCACGGTTGCGATAATCATGATCTTGAACGATTGGCTGATGTCAAAAGTCCAAATCGGATTCGTGTAGCGGTCCATCGTTTGGTCCCAATTCCATAATCCGCGAATAGATTTCAGCAACTTCCCCAGGTTGCTCGCGTGATGCCCTTCGGGAGCTGGCGTCATGCTGGCGCAAGCCTCGCACGAAGAGCGTTTCTTCCACACTCAGTGGTGTTCCATCGACTTCAGGAACCGTTTGGGTTGAGAAAATCGAGGTGGCAGCG
>JAQWPZ010000281.1 GCA_029245125.1 Rubripirellula sp. | reverse complement strand
AGAGTGACTTCCTGGCGAAAATGAGTCACGAGATCCGCACGCCGATGAACGGAATTCTTGGCATGACCGAAATTACGCTCGACTCCGATATCAAACAAGAAACCCGCGACAATCTGAAAGTCGTCCTTCAATCAGGCCATTCGCTGCTCAACTTGATCAACGAAATCCTCGATTTGTCAAAGATCGAAGCTGGAAAGATCCAGTTAGAACAAACGGAGTTCTCGCTTCGGGACAACCTCAATGACACGTTGCGAATGCTTAACGCAACCGCGACTGAAAAGAAGATCGAATTGGTCCCCTCGGTTGACATTGACGTTCCCGAAAAACTGACAGGTGATCCCACACGACTTCGGCAAATCATTGCCAACTTGCTCGGCAATGCGATCAAGTTCACGAAGGACGGCGACGTGGTTTTATCGGTCAAGATCGACCGAAAAACTGATTCTCACGTGCGTTTGCATTTTGTCGTTTCAGACACTGGAATTGGAATTCCAGCTCAATCATTGAAAAAGATCTTCGGAGCGTTTGAGCAAGCTGACGTGACAACGACCCGAAATTATGGGGGAACTGGACTTGGGCTCAGCATCACCAAACGCCTTGTCAAATTAATGAACGGAGATATCTGGGTTGAGAGCGTAGAAGGACAGGGAAGCGACTTTCATTTCACCGCCGAGTTTGAGGTTTCCCCCACCGGGGAATCCGGCAACTTTTCCAACCTCGGTGAATCGCGAGGAGCCTCTGTGCTTGTCGTGGACCGTAATCAAAAGTCATTGAACACGCTTAGTGAATTCCTTTCTCACTTCGGATTGACCGTATGTGAGGCGGCAGATGAAAATGGCGCGGGACGCTTGATTGAACAAGCGAAGGATGTAGGAAAGCCAATTCTACTTGCAATCATTGACCGACAAACGTTCGATGCAACTGAATCAGGCAACACGAATCGTTGGCAAGAGCATCCTGCCGTTAGCACGATGCCGTTCATCGTAATGACACAACTCGGTATCGACGAAAAAGATTCCGATCGCTATTCGCATGCATCTTCGGTAATCAAAAAGCCAATCAGTTATCACGAACTCCACGAATCTGTCAGGAAAGGTTTGGGGGATGAGCCCGGCCTGAAAAAGGGGGCGGGCCTAGAAAAGGGGGCGGGCAATTTGGATCGCGCGGCGTCGGATCGCCAACCGTCGCAGCAGGAGAACTATCGATCGCTTCGGATCTTGCTGGCAGACGATGGACTGGTCAACCGTAAAGTTGCGAAAGCCCTGCTCGAAAGACGAGGCCACAATGTGTCAATCGCAATCAATGGCTTGGAGGCATGTCAACTCTTTGAATCTGCTCCATTCGATGCGGTGTTGATGGACCTGATTATGCCCGTCATGGACGGGATCGAAGCTGCAGAAAAAATCCGCAAGGCGGAGGAGTCGTCTCAGCAACACACCCCGATCATCGCTCTCACTGCGAATGCCACCGAACAAGATCGTCGTCTGTGTCTTGACGCAGGGATGGATGCGTTCTTGACCAAGCCAATTGAGATGGACGCGTTTGCAAAATTGATGCGGAAGCTCGAAGAGACGGAAGTAGTCAATACGATTCAGCGAAAGTGAGCCAACCCGCAAACCAGCCATTTCCGGCCTAAACATTTCGTTCGATTTTGGGCAGGGAACCGACGGGGGGTAGCCGAACACAACTGCGGCTCCGCGAACTCCACGCCGTCGATTTTTCGGCTTTTTCGCAAAAGAAAAACCGATTTTGCTAGCAACGGGCCACCCGTTAAAGGCGGGAGGGAGGACAATTTGAGCCAAAAACGCTGGAAAATTGGGTACTTTTGCGAATCCTTGCAGGATATCGGAACCGATCTCCACCAACTGATGCAAACGCTTGGATGCTTTGGGGGTGTGCATTATTATAGAGTGCTGAAAGAGTGAGACAGATTGCCACTCCTTTGGCGGGCAAATTCCTCGGACTCGGCTCGATTTCGCACAGTTTCGGTTGTCACTGTGGCGAGGATTTTGAGGTTGGCAGGCAGCAGATAGGGACTTAAGGTCGCAGCAGTGAACTTAGCGCAGGCATTCAACAGACGCGTCTCCCGAGGACGAAAGCCCCGGCGGTTCTGCCTTGAATCGCTCGAAAAGCGGATGCTTCTGTTCGGTGATTTAATGTCTGTGATGGAACTCGCGTTGCTCGACCTCGACTACGGGCTGTGCATGAACGGCACGGTTCCGCTGGCGGAGATTCAAGGGTCTCTCCCCAGCCACTCTGGTTCTGATTATCAATCCGATCAGGCAGGGAAGGAACTGGTAGACCACGATCGTGGTATCATGCTTCACGAGCATCACGAATTTGGACGCATGGGCGAGCTGCCAGTTTCTGATCACGTCCTCCTGCACGGGTTCGACCATGCGAATGTTGAGGTGGCGATCCTTCGGGAAGCCGATGCGGGCGGACAATACCGTTTTGACGGGCTCCACACCGGTGAATACTTTTTGACGCGTGTGATGCCGACCGAAGGCGGTAAGTGGCAAGCAATTGCTGAAACCGACAACATTTTCGTGATGCCAGGCGAGATTGCAGAAGCAACGGAATTTGGGCCAATCGATCCACCCGCCGCCATCTCGAATGCACCGCCAGCAGTAATAGACGCAGCGGTCTCACGGTGGAGCAACTACCCCGAACCGGGCGATGAGGTTGTCAGCGAATTGGTGACGGTAGAGAGTGTTGAGGGGGAGACCGCCATTGCTTCAGACGAGTTGTATGGGACCGCAGGAACCGATGCGACTTTGCGGCTACCTGAGATCACGGAGGCTGACTCGGTCAGCGTTGAGGGATCCGTTTCTGGAAGCATTCTGTTCGAACTTGACGACGACCATGGTTCGGAAGATCGATCATCGATCCTCGGGAGCATCCGCGTAGTCCTACGAGGGATCGATGGAGAAGGTAGTCACGTGTTCCGCGAAACCATCGTGGACGCAGACGGTAAGTACCTGTTCGCGGAAGTTCCTGCCGGAACCTATCACCTTTCGCTGAGATCAGTGCTCAAGTCGATTGAAGGCGGGGAGCAGAAGATCATTGTTTCTGCTGGTGAGGAGCTAGAAGTTGACTTAGCGATCAAGCTAAAACCGATCAACATACCGGTTTATCCTGGCGCCAAGCTTTCCCCTTGGGGCTGGTCGGAAAACTCGCTGTACCTCACCTGCTTGATTCTCACTGGTTTTGCGTCAACCCTCTTGATGGAGGGCTACGCCGATCGAGCGCGGCGCGGACTGCAAAGGATCGTCAATGAGCGTCGACAACGATCGTTGCAGGCCCTGCCAAACGGCGACCGCTGATACCCGTTCTTGCTGAAATGGCAGGGTTCGCGATGTGGTTCAAAATCAACTGCGGTGCAATCCTGACTTGATTGCCGCTGGCGCCTCGGTTCGAGGCAGCACAAAGACACTTTCAAGTGCAGCTAAATGGGCGTACCGCGGCGATCCCAGCGATGCTAGCCGACAGCTAACCTTGGTGTTCTAGACAAGGTTGCAGGGTCGATGTCCACTACCTTTCAAGCGGCCTGAATCGGGCAATCTGCGTCTCGCGAAAAACCTCGTCGACGGCAGACCGGTTCCAGCAATATCGAACTCCGAAAGTTGCCAAGGGTCAGTCGAAACTGGAGTCTCCCGCAACAGACGAGGAAAAAGCAGTCCAATCTGTGCGTGATAAGTGGGACTTAAAATCCAATTTTCGACGCAGATCGTTCGAAAGTTCATCGGAACAGTGATAGATCACAATGACCCGCAAGCCTCGATCTAAAACTGCCGCGGATTCTCGACGTATTCAAGCGAGAAGAGAAAGGTTGCTGTGTCGAATTCGGTGAGTGTGTGAAAGACGCTGTCCCGCCAAGGTTTGCTCACCACTCGTTGACCGACCGCACCGTCATCGATCACGGTTACCTTATCATCAGTCATGAAGGCGAACGCTGCAGTTGATCCGCATACATCTAAGACAATGTTTGAGGGATCAAGCAAGCTCTGCATGCTAGCGTGCCAACTCCCTCTAGCGATCTATCGTCTCCATACCAGCAAAAAGCGGCAGCGAGTGGGACCAGCGCAACAGACCCAATCGCCAGCAATTCGAGCTGACATGAACGCCATAACAAGGCCGTTCAACGAACACGACGCAGGGATAAAGACACGAGCTTCGAGGGAGGACTTCGGCCGCTCGTGAGATAGCAGATGTTGGCATTACTTCTACCGTTGGCGGGTTGCGGTTGCCGACAAGGGTCCTCCGCCCCAGTCATCACATTGAGCCTTGCCGGTGCTATCGGGTGTATGGATCAAATGCCAGCCCTCCTCACCTTTGACGCCAGGTTGATTGCTGATCAGGACAGTTGTTGAGTCAAATTGTGACCAGTACTTTGTGAAAAGTCGATTTTTGGTTTGGTCATGCCATTCGACGATGCCGTCGCTGCGGGCAACAATTCCCGCCTGAACTCTCACTCTCTTAAGCTTATAGCTCCACTTCCCCAAGATCCATGAGTCGGGTCCACTGCCAGAATTTGCCGCGGCGTTTCTCGCTCGCGTCAGCGTCGCGGCGGCCTTCCCTGCTGTCCAATCGTCACAGACAGCGATCCCGCTCGGGGCAGGAAAGTAGGCAATGATCCATCCCGTTGAACCCTTGACGCCTGCGACGTCACTAATCAGCAAAGCATTGTCGCCTAATAATGTCCAGTGTTGCGTTCCCCGCGACCTTCTCATTCGGCCATTCCAAGTGACCGTACCCTCCTTATTCAAGGTTACAGCCACTTTGGTGGGTGTTCCATTGACTTGAAACACCCACTTACCCAGGAAGAACGAATTCGATCTTGATTCAGTCGCGTTCCGGTTCGTTTTCAACTCTGCATTGGAGGTGCGTTCGCTTTCTGTCCCATCGTTTGGCCCAGGGATTGGATTCGAGTTGACGTATTCGTTGGTGTCATTGTCTCCTCCGCTGATTTCAAGCACGACGCGGAGGCCGTGGAGGTTGTGCTTGAGGTTTGTCGGGTTCATGTTTCGAAACGCCGAGTCTTCACCTTCCCCGTTAAACGCGCCTCCCCGCATGATTTTTGTTTTGCCTGATGGCGGCCCTTGGGGTGATCCCTTTTGTTCTTGTGGTTGGTAAGGGCCGTACCAATCCTGGCACCATTCCCAAAGATTCCCATGCATGTCATGGACGCCCCAGGGATTTGGGTATTTGGTTCCGACTGCATGTACTTTGCGACCTGAGTTTCCGCCGAACCAAGCAACTTCCGAGATTCGTGAAATGTCGTCACCCCAAAAAAATCGACTGGTGCTACCAGCTCGGCAGACGTATTCCCACTCGGCTTCCGTCGGCAACCGATAGACACGCCCGGCCGATTTTTCTAACGGTAACTCTGATAGTTTGCGGCAAAACGCTGTCGCCTCGTCCCAGCTGACGTTTCTAGCAGGAAGTGATCTGCTGGAATTCAGGTTTGCCACGTCATTCATGACAGCGGCTCTTTGCTGCTCCGTCACTTCGTGGATGCCGAAGTAAATGGCGTTGGGGTGGTTCACTTCATGTGCTGGCTTTGCTGAACCACTGTGCGGTCCAAGCTCTTCATTCGCATTCGCTGGAAGGCCCATCGTAAACTTGCCCGGCGGAATCAGGGAAAACCGCATTCCAACACTATTGCTCAAGTCCAGCGGTAGCCGTAGATGTTTGGCCCAATCCCGTTGATGAATCTTCGCTTGGTTGGAATCAAAGGGGGCATCAGCAGAGGGAGGTGGCGTTGGACGGCGAGTCGAGCGTTGACGAGAGGGACTGGTTTGTGAGGATGCTGGGGAATTATTCTCCTCCGGCTGCTCGGGAGCCGCGACGGTAGCATCTCGCCCCGCGGATTCAACGCTTGCACCCGAAGCCTGTACTGCCACTGGATCATCGGTTCCTTCGAGTTGTTCCGCGCTGGAATTCCGTTCCAACGGTTCCGTCACATCAGCACTCGAAGTTGAAGGGTTTGGTGGCGTCTTCGTCTCAACTGACAGGCCTTCGCTCAGCTTGTCTGCGTTGGGCGTACTTTCTGGGGGCGTACTTTCTGTAGACGCGGTATTTGGGGGCGTGTTATTTGGGGGCGTGTTATTTGGGGGCTGGGTAACGGTCGAAGTTGGTGCGTCATTGCTGCGTTGTTGGCGCGTGGGCAATTCCGCGACGACCGGTTGCTTCGGAGCGGAGAGGGCCCAGCTAAGCAGTGCCGCCATGACGAAGAATCCAGCGACGCCAGCGATGATTGGGACTGATTTGGACGACGACTTCTTGCGAGCTTGCGTTTTCTTCTTGCGGGGATTCTGGGGTTTGAAAATTGGGGCGGGCGAAATCTGGGGGACTGGTTTTCCAGTTGGCAAATCACGACTGGCTGAAGCCTGTGCCGTTTGCAGCTTTGCACGCAGTTGCTTGTCATATTCAGCTTTGGATACTGCCTTTAGCAAGGTCGAGCGAGCGGCCGCTAACTCATTCAGAATGGCTTGCGATTGCTCGGCGTGTTGACCTAGCGAAAATGACCGGACGTAGGTGATCTGCCGCTGAGCGGCAGAGTCAATGATGTCGGCGTTCGTTTCAAAAGGCTTTAGCCCTAGCAAGCGGTAGTGGTTTGCTGGCTGCTCTTCAGGTGAAATCGAGAGCCATTGGTGATAGGGGTCAAAGCTTGAATCTGGCACTGTTCGTCGATGAGTTGGGGGGGGATATCCAGTACCTAATGATGAAACGACGGGTGCGAAGAGGCCTGCTTTTACACCTCTCTTCTCTACACCGTCATTTTTTACACCGTCATTTTTTGAACACTGTCTTTTTGACAACAGCGTTATGCCACGCCGACGATCGCGTTTCGAGTGCGATCGATTTTGGTGACTATATATCTTAGTGCGTTCTGCTGGCAGCGGCTATTTCTGTTGGTTCGCAATCAGCTCATTCATCGAACTAGCGAATGCATCACCCAGCCGAACAAAAAACGAGCCGCTGCCCAGGTAGTGGTACGGTCGATCGCTTCCCACTGTGTCCCACTCATGATAATGCTCGGGCCAACCTTTTTGGAAAATGTTGTTCGAGAATTGGGAGTATTCGGTGTAGCTTTCAACCGATGCGACGTGATTTTCAGCTCCCATCGCCTTCGCAGCTTCTCGTTGCCCGACAGAGACTTGATTTTCGGCGACTTTTTCTGCGGTCACTCCCGTGCCTAGCACGCCGATCACGAATGGCAACTTGGGCGTGTTGCACTCTTTGCGAACATTGTCATCGAGTTCCTTCATCACAACTTCTTGCCTGCCCATGCCCTCCTTGCCGAGCATGCTCTGGTATCGATCAGAGAGATAGGTGCGCGAGCCGGGCACATCCAGCAGAAGAAAGGCTTATCGGACTTTGCTTGCCGGTCAATGAAGACGAGTGTCCGCGTTGTGACTTCGTCGTCAAGCGTCTTCATCCGTTCGGGTCGGCATGGTCCGTCATCTTTGACGATTTGTTTTCAGCGGGTGTGACAACACAGTCGACAACGTCTCGGGGTCGAAACGCGTCGCCCTCCGAACCGGTCGGGAAGTCTGGATTGGAGGTGTACTCCATGACATTGAGGCGATAAAGCCAGCCCATCTATTCATCGAAGCCGTGACTGGTCGGTAGGGCTGCATCCGAATCACCCAGGTGGTTCTTGCCAAATTAACCGGTCGCGTATCCCATCTTCTGAAGCATTTTGCAACGGTCGGCTCAGCATCATCGAGACGTTTGACATCCCCAGGAAGACCGACCGTATGCATTCTGCTCCGCAGCGGAAACTGCCCAGTCAGAAACGCAGACCGTCCGGCCGTACAACTCGGCTGAGCGTCGTAGTCGGTAAAACGCATACCTTGTGCTGCAATGCGATCGATGTTCGGCGTGCGGCTGCTCATCAGGCCATTGTGGTAGCAACTTGGGTTGCACCAGCCCACGTCATCCACCATGGTGAAAACGATATTGGGTTGGTCCGCAGCATTGCCAGGTTGCAAAACATAATGAGAGGAAGGCGAAAGCCATCGCTGAGCGAGGGGAAAGGAGTCGGTTTAAAGTCTTTCGGTGTTCGGGAAAAGGGTGCGCCAACAGGAGGTTGCAACAGGGGTTCTTTACGGCTGTTTCACCACCACACGAATGTGCTTCGCGAAAACCTAGCAAGACAGTTAGCGGGCTGTTGATTCAACGTGGAGTCCATTTGCAGGCCGCCGTAAGCCCTGCGCAGCTCCGGCATTACCCGGCAGCTCCGGCATTACCCGGCATTAGCGGTCCCGCAAAATGCCGCAAGGTTGTCGCTGACGCTCCTTGTTGTCGGCCTACAAGAAATCAACAGCTAGTTAGCTGCAGCCGCCGTTGGACGTGACCTTCGCGAGTTTCGGTGCTGAAACACAGTTCCTTTGGGGACAGTTCCCAAGTCCCAAGAGACATCCCAAGGGACATCCCAAGGGGACAGCGAGCGATTGACCCGAAGCGGTTGCGTGGCAATCGCCCCAGAACCTAGTCTCGCACCCTGCAAACACGAAGGAGGCCGGACCAACCGCAGCGAAGTTCCGGCACGATCCAAATGCCGCAACGGCGTCGCTTCGCTCCTTGTTTCGGCCTACAAGAAATGTCGACACCCGCCCCGCAGATCGCTCAGCCCGCAGATCACCCGCCCTGAAGCCAGCAAGCGATTTGATCTGCAAAAAAACTCCCCAGCGGGCTTATGCCCATTAGATGTGACCTTCCACATTTTGATCGCATTCAATCATGGGGGTGATCCAACAGTCAAATTGGGTGATGTTTTTCGGTCTTTCATGCCCCAGAACCCGGCAAGTTGAGTCGAAAAAGGGCCGCTCACGATCTTCTTACGGGTCGATTTTTCGGTGGGCACATCCAGGCTGCTTTGCCGGTGCAACCAGCACGAATAGGAAACGCGGATAAGCATATTTTTCGTATCCCAATGAAATCACGTGACCGATTTACAGTACTCAGCTGACCGCTTTTGCGTAATTGCGCAAAGCCACCCAAAGGCACAGGTTGACCGATTCGTTGAGGCAAGGATTCTTCCAACAGCCCGGTTTTCAATTGCGAGAAAATATGAAATACGTACCCCTTATGGTGTTCACTGTCACCACCTTCTTGACCGCCGGATGCAATCAAGCAGAACTGCAGCGTCTGACAGCGCTCGCAGAACAAGAAAAGACAGAAGCTGCCCTGGCACGCGTCGAAATGTTGGACGCACAAAAGAAAGCTAAAGAAGCTTCTGATGAAGCGAACTACAAACTGAACGAAGC
Organism: Rubripirellula sp.; assembly: GCA_029245125.1. Classification (GTDB taxonomy): domain Bacteria; phylum Planctomycetota; class Planctomycetia; order Pirellulales; family Pirellulaceae; genus Rubripirellula. Next base: position 6,265 of record JAQWPZ010000281.1, on the reverse strand, counting down.
TGCCGTTGTCTGCGATCATGCTGCGGCGACAAAACGCGAGGCCGTCGAAGCCCGCGAAGCAGCAGAGCAAAAAGCAGCCATTGCGTTGCAGGATCTAAAAGAAGCAAAACGACTTCACGAACAGGCGTTGCAAGCCAAACGTGATGCCGAAAAAACTTCTGCCGAAGCAGAGGACGCGATGTCGGTTGCGATCTCCACCGCTGACGCTGCCGAAGCTGACCGAGTCGCAGCAGATAGTGAGCGTCAAGCTGCTGAAAAAACCCAAGCAAACGCATCCAAGCAATTGGATGAGGCGATGCAGCATCGCGATTTAGCTTCGGCAGTGCGGCTAGAGGCCGAAGCCGCTCGCTTGGCGGCCAATGAAGCTCGCAAAGACGCAAAGATCGCGCAGGCAGAAGCAGAGAGACTGCGTGCCGATGCCGTGAACCAGTTAACGTCGGCCAAAGCAGCACAAATTGCTGCGGCTGCCGATCGTGATGCGGCGAACAACATGCTCGAAATCGCTGAGCAATCGCGTCACGAAGCCGAGGCGCAAGCTGCCCGCGTCGAAGTCGTCGAGACCGAAGCTCAGGCCAAGGCTGCCGAAGCAGCAAAACAATTGGGTGAGGCGCGACAATTGAAAACAGAAATTGAAAGCCTGTTAGCCGCAGCGAAGCAAATGCAAAGCGAGAACGCCGAGGCGAGTGCTGATTTAATGGAACGCCAAATCGCCTTTCAACAAAGGGTCGCCGACGCACAAAGTACCATTGAATTGGCAGCGAAAGTCAAAGCCGAGGCGGAAGAGGCGAGAACCCTCGCCTTGAACATCAAACAGGAGGTCGATCGCGCTGCAGCAAAAGCCAAGGAAGAGCTCGCGGCCGCAGAGCAGTCACGCGTCAAGACAGCGAAAATGCTGCAAGCGGCTGTGGCCGAAAAAGAAGCAGCAATCAAAGAACAGGCTGCTGCCGAGACTTCACTTGCCGCAGCCGAGCAGGAGAAAATCGCTTCCGCCGAAGCCATCATGGCCGCCAAAGTTGCAAAGCAACAAACGGCTGAGGCCAAAGAAGAGCTGGTCGCACGACACAAGCAAGTCACCGCTGACCTTGAGCGAATTACGCAACTGACGCGAGCGGCTGAAAAACGGATCACCGTTGCTCAGAACCGGGAGCGAGATGCCAAGCGGGCACAGGGGGAAACGGCTCGATACCAAGCCGCACTCGCTGAACAGATGGCTTCACTCAATGCTACCCGCGAGGCGATTGAGGTAAGCCGTGTCGCTGTCGAAGCTGCAAAGACCGACGTCGAAGCAGAAAAAGCGGAGGCAGTCGCAATCCAAATCTCAGCTCAACAGGCCGAGCAAGCTGCCGCCGAAGGCTGGAGCTGCGTATTGGAAGCTGTCTGCGAACTGCGTGAAGTACGCACAGAAGTTGAAATGGCGAAAGCCGAAGCGGATGAAACCTCTGGGCAAGTTGCCAATGAGGAAGCGGAGGTACCAACGGCGCAAGACGAAGCTGTTTCATCAGAAGAAACAACGCAGCCCGCGAACCCCGCAAACCTCGAGGATAGTGCTGAGGCACCAGTCGAAGTGGCAAGCAACGTGAGATAAACGCAACTGTTGCAATCAAGCAATAGCACCAGAGCAGCATCGAAACTCCCAGTTCGCGTGCTGTCCCGCCAAAATCGGTAGGCTGACCTCCCAATCAGTGTGCTGACCTCCCCAGCCTGGTGCTCTCGCTGAATGGTTGATGCCTCAGCAGTTGCTGATTAATGATGCTTCCCGACACCCTCCGTCGGGAAGCATCGGCCAGTTGGTAATCGCAGTCCGCGTGTGTCTACTCGCTTGGCCCCAAATAGCTCTCGAATAGCTTGGCCCCATTGGATCAAATGGGCCGGCCTCAAACGGATTACTCCGCTTTCTCGTATCTCACGATCTTTTGTGAAAGTGTTGTGGTGATCCATTTCTTGAAAGTGCACGCGAGTTGTAGACCGTAACGCGGCAGTAACGGTCAATGAAGTTCGCTTCCGCTCGCGTCTGCGGTACTCCGATGGTCCTTGCCAGCAGAAGTAAGTCGCTGGGCACCCGATGGGTGGACCCGCATTCGAACCGGGTGATCCATCCTCTGCTTCGTCACGAATTCGATGAATCAATTCGTAAGATCAGTCTTCGCGATTCTTACCACGAAGTTGAAGCCATCTCACCACGCAACTGATCGCGCTGGCAGCAAGTGGATTCCGTTTGCTCGGGAACCCCTCACGCGGTTGTTCGATTTTTGAGATTCAGATTTCATCGGTTTCGGAAAGGCGAACTGAAATCAATGTTCTCACCAAACGCGACTGCATCGAAAAACTACGGACCATGATTAACTTACGTTTGCACGCGAAAACAAACGTCGCGTTGACTTTCGTTTCCAGATGAATCCATCTAGAACGTAGTGGGTGATTTGAGGGACTGCCAACAGAGGAACAAGAACGAACTCGAACTGCTCAAGATGCCAGGCGGGACCGAAAAGCCAACCCCGCTCATGCCAGAGTCCGCAGTCCCACAACAACTCTTCTGCATACGCCAACACCCAAACCGTTCCCAGGAAAGTCGCGATCTTCGGCCAGCGTCTCGTCGATTGATTCTGTCTTCCGAGGCAACCAAACCAATAGACCAAAACCATATAGGGAATGCCGTGGATAATCACATTGGTCACGGTGAACGCATAATCAGAGTTGAATTGGATGATACCGACATACCAGCAGATCGCTGTCGTGACCAAAACGATATCTTTTCCAGGATTCCATTTCCCCAATGCGACCGCACGATAAATCGAACGGCAAGCGTAGAGTCCAAGCGAGATCCAGTAGATCGGTGCCGCGATCGTGACAAAGATCGAGGGCAATTCAGCAAAGTCACCCTGCAAAAACCACCAAAAACCGCGTGGCAAGTTGGCGTGCCAATAGATCAACGGATAAATGGTCGCCATGTAAATCGCAACCGAGTCGATCCAACGGCCCCATGTACCCGTTTCTCCTGCACGTGAACGGTAGAGGGCAACCCAACCATATTGCTGCCGCACGAAATGAAACACGGCGAGGTAGGCAAGAATCCGCCAAAACCAAGTGTCACTTTCCGAATAGACCGCCATCCCAACCAGCAATGCCATCAGCGGTGTGAGTGCATAAAGCCATGGCCGTTGCTTGAGTTCAACGGGATCAAAGTAGACACGAAACCCCGTCGAATAGACATGCGCAACATCAATTAAAAGAATCGCGGTAACCCAAGTCCACTCCGGTGTTTCCTCATTCAAAAACCCAAACGACGCGCCCACCGCAAGCAACCCCAGCGAGAGCAGCGCACTGCCAAGGAAGGTCAGCAAGTCGACCGTGGGCGAGAACAGCCACGGAATCGATGTGCTTCGACTGGTAATACTGGAATAGGCCACTGGGATGAATGAAATCGTGTTTCGACTAGGAATTGAATCTTGTTTGCATTGGCTCGAACCCATAACCTTGCTCGGTCAAAACTTCTTCTGCGGCACGAATGCCGTGGTACAAAGCTTCCTCAAACAACGCGACACCACTTAGGTCAGTGCCCGCAAAATGGACGGAACCGAGTGGTTTGGCGGCATCGATTCGAGCCTGATTCCAAACAAACCCCTGCACGGGCTGGACCATCGCGTGCCCCCAAAGCATCACATCGACCTTCGTCACATACTGGTCAATGTCTTCGTGGGCGACTCGCAGGTCGCTCATGACGAGGTCCACCCAATCTGACCAGGACTGCTTGAGCATCCGCTGCCGCGTGATCTTGGGATCGTCCTCTGCAAATGCGTAATACCACGTCAACACGGTCGGCCCATAATCAACTCCCGATTGATGAGTCGACGTGACATAGCCAAGTGATTTACTGCCGTAGGTCACATTATCCCAACACATGGGAAAGCCCGCTTCATTGGGTCGATCCTTGAGATGCACATTCGCCACCAGCCAAGCACCATATTGAAACGATTCACTTTCCGCACGCTGCTGCTGATCCCCCTCGCTACGGACCAAGTATTTGGCAAGCATCTGCGGCGCGGCAAAAATAACTTTGTCCGCCCGGAAACCGACCATGCGACGACTGCTTGTTTCCATCGCGATGACGCTTGGCTTCGCGCGGCGACTGCCCGTTGCAGGATCCTCACCCGTGGCCTCAACATCATCAGCAGGATTAACGGCACAGACTGCGATGCCACAGCGAAGTTGATCACTGACACACTCGATCAGGTAATTGGAAACCTTTGAATTACCTTCGGGCCAAGTGATCACACTTTGTGATTCTTGGCCCGCTGCGGAAACTCTCGCGGCAAAATAAAAGATGCCGGCCCAAGCACTGGTCCGATCGAGCGAAAGCCCGTAGTCATCCCGGCAGGCATAGTCGACCAACCATCGCAACCGATCAGAATCCCACTGGTGTTGATCCAACCACTGAGCCATCGTCAACTGATCAAGAGCACGGACTTCAGGGCAGTCAGATCCAGTTGCCATCGGAACCGCAAACATTCGACGGCCATTCGGGTCTCGGGCATCGACCCAGCGATCGATCTCAGCTCGGAATTCACTCAGCTGCCGCAGGTCATCATCTGAAGCGTCCTTGTAGGGATAGATCCCCTCATGCCATTCGCCGTCGTAAAACAATCGCTCCTGAGGATCACGACAAAGGAATTGTTCGCCAACCACCGGGCTGCCATCGGCTTCCCGCCCACGAACCACTTTCATTTCTTCCAACAACTGAATCAGCGGCTGGTTCTCTGGCATGGGTACCGGGATGTAGTGGGCTCCCCAAGGATAGGCGAGTGAACCGGAAGTACCGCCCCGCGCGGTTCCCCCTGCGAGATCTTCCAATTCAAGGATCACAAAATCTTTCACGCCGGCACGAAGCAACCGCCAAGCGGCGGAGAGTCCAGCGATACCGCCACCAATGATCACAATGGGGACATCTTGCCACTGATCGTCTTGCAGTTGTGGCATCTGCCGATCACGAATCAAATGGCCAAGGCGGAAATTGGTACTTTTCAATTCACCCGCGGGCGGAAGTTGCAGCGGTGAGCAACCAACAGAAGCCGCCACATGCGGTCCCAAAATGGCACCGATCCATTCTCGTCGGTTGAGCTTCGTCACTCTCGACCGCCCCATTCGCTCTCGTAATATCGAACGAGAATTTGATTGTTCAATTGATTCAGCTCGGTTTCAACTTGCTGAATATCGACCGGCAAATCAAACATGTTGTCGAGCATCGGATTGTTCAAAAACCGCAGCTCACCGTTGATCTCAGCGATTTCAGCTGGCCGTAAATTGTTTGCATCGGTACCAGCCAAAGCGAATCCCCAAATGCCAAAGGTCGGTACGGGCACATGGTACGGCAAGACAGAAAACCCCGCTGCTTCCATCGAACCGAGAATGCACCAATATGATTTTGGAGCAACCAAGGGGGAGGTGCATTGAATACTGACGACGGCATCGGCGGTCAGCGAATTGCGGAGCATCCGAAAGAAGAAGGTCGTGTACAGTTTGCCGACGGAGTAACTTCCCGGATCGGGAAAATCAATGATCACGGCGTCAAAGGGTTCATGTTGCTCGCCAACCCATGCGAAAGCATCGCGATTTTCGACCGTCACCTTCTCTTGCAGCAGCGACTGTTCATTCAGGTCGCGAAGTGGTTTCAAACCACGAGCCAGTTCGGTCATTCCCGGATCAATATCGACCAATGTGACCGTTTCAACCGAAGGGTATTTCAGAATCTCGCGAACCGCTAACCCGTCTCCACCGCCAAGCACGAGAATCCGCCGCGGGTTCTCCACCGCGGACATCGCAGGATGCACAAGGGCTTCGTGATACCGATACTCGTCGGCCGAATTGAACTGCAAGTGACCGTTCAAGTGCAGCTGAAACCCGAGCGGATTTTGCGTCACGACAATCCGCTGAAACCGCGTTTGCTTCGAATACACAATCGGATTGCCGAGCATGGCCTCTTCGGCCCACATCGTCAAAGAATCCGCTTTGATCAGCGCGACGACTAAAATCCCAATGACAACCACACCCCGGCCTCGCATTCCGGAAACGCCCCGAGCCGACAACAAGGGCCGCAATAAATAGGTGCCCCAAATACCGACGAGCGCGTTCAGGATCCCAAAGACCAACGAAGTTCGCACGAGACCCAGATAGGGAACCAGCAAGAGCGGGAACAACAAAGACGCAATCAAGGCACCGATGTAATCAAACGTGAGTACTCGAGACACCAAGTCACTAAAGTCGAGGTGTT
>JAQWPZ010000275.1 GCA_029245125.1 Rubripirellula sp. | reverse complement strand
CAAATCGGGGCGTTTGCGGATCGTGGGGGACGGGAAAAATCAGATCGACACCGTGCACGTCGTCAACGCAGCGGCCGCCCACCTGGACGCCCTGGACGCCCTAAAGAATCAACCCGACGAAGCCGCCGGACGAGCCTACTTCATCAGTCAGGATGAACCGGTCGATTGCTGGCAGTGGATTGGAGGGATCTGCCAATTGGCAGGTGTCTCCGCTCCCACTCGGCAGATCTCATTCCGTTCCGCGTGGCGAATTGGAGCCACCCTCGAGGGCCTGTACCGAGTGACCCGGCGGGGCAGCGAACCTCCGATGACGCGATTTTTGGCCGCACAGCTTGCTCGCGACCACTATTTCGACATTTCTGCTGCCAAAGAGCGGTTAGATTATCGGCCCCGATTGAGTATGCAGCAGGGACTTCAGCGCTTGCAGGCGGCGTGGTCTGGCCGAAACTTTTAAAGTTCCCGTCAGGATCGCGTACCAACGGTGGGGGGTGTTCCTCAACCGGAATTAACGTGACGCGACCGCCGAGAGGGGTGCTTTAGAACCAGTGCGAGCAGATTCCTGTCGTCAGGGCGAGAAGTTATGAAGCGAGGGTGAAACCGGCTATAGGGCTGCGGCAGGACCGGCCCACCATACTGCGTAAGCCGCGTTCCCCCACCAAAGCCATGAAACCGAGCTGCTTTGCATGCCTAAAAATCCCAGTTCAAAAACGCAGACCGTTGTCAGCTTGCGGCCTGATTGGTAGCCTTTTTCTTTGGTTCGGGGCTAAAATCCTCTTTCCATCCATACCCAACCTCTCTCCGTTAATACAGTGATCGCTCCCAATCGTGCCTCTGAGCTGCCGGACGAGCAGCGAATCGTTATCACCGGCATCGGCCTTACCGCTCCTAATGGGAACGACTGGCAGTCATTCCGGAACGCGCTGTTAGAAAAACGCAGCGGTGTCAAACCCTACGAGGTTCGATACTTCGGCCCGACTTTGGCGGGTGTCTGCGATTTCGACACCACTCGTTACCAGAAGAAAAAAGAAGTTCGCCGCGGTACCCGGGCTGGAAGTGTCGGAGTCTACGCCGCCAACGAGGCCATTAAACATTCGGGGATCGACTGGCAAAACACAGATAAGTCGCGCGTTGGAATTTACGTCGGGGTCACTGAGCACGGCAATGTGGAAACCGAAAACGAGATCTACGTGATCAAAGGCTTCGATTACGACACGAGCTGCTGGTCGCATCATCACAACCCAAGAACGGTTGCTAATAATCCGGCCGGTGAAATCGCACTGAACATGGGGATCACCGGGCCGCACTACACCATTGGTGCTGCTTGCGCCGCTGGCAATGCCGGCATCATCCAAGGCGCCCAAATGTTGCGTCTGGGGGAATGTGATTTGGCGATCGCTGGTGGAACCAGTGAAAGCATTCATACCTTTGGAATTTTCGCCAGTTTCAACAGCCAAAACGCACTCGCCCGGCACGAAGATCCTACCCAGGCATCCCGGCCGTTCGATGTCGACCGCAACGGGATCGTTGTGGCAGAAGGGGGCTGCTTGTATGTGCTGGAGCGACTGAGTGATGCGAAAGCGCGTGGAGCCGAAATCATCGGTGAGTTGGTCGGGTACGCGATGAACACCGACGCGACCGATTTTGTTTTGCCGAATCCGGAACGCCAAGCCGAATGCGTCAACATGGCTCTCAACCGAGCCGGTTTAACGGCCGATCAGATCGACATCGTGAGCACGCATGCGACCGGCACCAGCAGTGGAGATTCGCAAGAATGCCGGGCTTTGAGGGCCGTTTTTGGCGAATGCACAAATCCTCGCATCAACAACACCAAAAGTTACATCGGCCATGCGATGGGTGCCGCCGGTGCTTTGGAACTTGCCGGAAACCTGTCTGCCTTCGGCGACCATGTCGTTCACCCAACTATCAACGTCGACAAACTCGACCCCGATTGCGAAATTCCAGGACTGGTTCTTAACGAACCACAGGAATTGAAACGGGTTGACTACGTCCTTAATAATTCATTCGGTATGCTGGGCATCAATTCGGTCGTCATCATTGGTCGGGTTTAATCACTCCCGATTCCGGCAAACCGATCTGCGCCTCAGTGAATCACCAGAAACCAGAACCTTAGTCTCCCACCGGAGTTGATCCATCTATGACGCCCGCGGAAATTCGTGAAGAAATCATCGACATCCTGGAAGATATTTCTCCGGATGAAGATCTTGACTCCCTGGACGACAGTCAGGCGTTCCGAGACCAACTGGAACTCGACTCGATGGACTTTTTGGATATCGTGATGGAGTTGCGAAAACGTCATCGCGTGCAGATTCCGGAGGAAGAGTACGGTAACTTGGCAAGCATGAGTTCGACGGTGACCTATCTTGAACCCAAGATGAAAGATATCGTCAAAACTTGAGGTGCTAATCGCTGGCAACTTCAGCGACTCAATGCACCTTCACCGTTCAAGCAGGCAACGTTCCGGCGGACAAATATCTGGCCCGCCGTCTGTGCCATCATGTGGGCCGTACCCGTTTGCGTCTGGCCCAGTTTCGAGCACTCGACCGAGCAGCGATCGCTGCAATCAGCTTATTACCGGCCGCGATGCCAGTAATTCCTCTCTACGGTCTCGGTCGGTATGCCTGGGTTCCACCCGGCAGCAAATCGTCGGAGACGGTCCCCCGGCGTGCAGTCGATCAATCGGTGCCAGGACGATCTCAGAATGAGTGGTCGATCTTAGAATGAAGGGACCATCGTGGAATCAAGGGGATCCTGGGGCCCGCGAACCGGTTGTGAACTTCAACGGGCGAGCTGTAATCTCAGCGGGCCGAAAATTGATCTCCGTGAGCGGCCGAATGACGGAAGTTGCCATTTCGATAGGTTTCTTGACGAGGATCTGGCTAGGAGCGTGCCATTGGAGCGTCTAGACTAATCGGGCTGGGGCGACCGGTATCGGTGAACACAGGAAAGACTGCGTTGGAACCTGAAACCAGAATCCATTGGGCCACACAAGTCGCGATCATCCGTCAGCGATTCGAAGAAGCCTACCGATCGGGCGAGACGTTCAATGGCTTCGAGCCTTGGCTTAAGGCTGTTCCGGAGCATATTCGCCCGCTACTGCTCGAGGAACTGGAAACATGCCAGCTCGATTCAAACACGGCATCGCCTGAAACGTCTGAACTCTCGGCGGATGGGATCCTCGACCAGCAGAATCGTGCCCGAGACTTTTTTTACGCCGCACCTGCGGAGGGTACTGACGATGCCGTTAATCGCTGCCCAACTTTTCGCGGCCTGAACCGAAACGCGGTCAAAGACCTCAACCAGAACTTTGTCCAACAATCTTTCCCCAGTGGGACAGAGATTCTCAGCCAAGGTCAAGCCGCCAGCGGTTTGTATCTGATTCTGGAGGGCTCGGTAGACATTGTGAATACCAGCACAGGCGAGCGCATCGATTGCGATGGTGCGGGGTCGGTGCTGGGTGAAATGTCCCTGCTAACCGGAGCCACCTGCTCGGCTCAGGTGGTCGCGACAGCGGATGTGCAAGCGATGGTGCTATCGACCGACGGCTACAAACAGCTGATCGAAAAACATCCCGAACTCGAAATCGCACTCAGTCAACTTGTCAGCGATCGACTTGGCGGACGAAAGCATGATGCTTTATGCGGCAAGACGATCGGGAACTACGAACCGATCTACTGCATTAGCAGAGGTGGGATGGGCGTGGTCTATGAGGCTCGGCACCGCAGTGGAGAGCCCTGTGACCATGTCGCCCTGAAAATGCTACGGCATCGATTCATCTATGACGACCAAGTGCAAAACCGATTCGCCCAGGAAGCCAGCTTGCTGGAAGATTTGGTTCATCCCAACATCGTCCGTTTCCGAGAACATTTCGTCGCATTTCGCACACGCTTTTTAGTGCTCGACTTGTGCGATGGCTCCGATCTGCATCACTTACTGCGGAAAGGAGGTCCGATGGACGAGCCAACTGCCCGAGCGATTTTGGGACAGATCGCTGACGGCTTACGCTATGCCCACGACAACCGTGTGATTCATCGTGACTTGAAACCGGGCAATGTCCTTGTCGGACGAGATGGCCGCATCCAGTTAACTGACTTTGGCCTCAGCAAGCTAATTGAATCAGAAACCTTGGAAGGAAAAGCTGTCGGCACGCCAGCCTACATGCCGCCGGAGCAATTCCGCACCAGCAAGGTTGGCCCTGCATGTGATTGGTATGCAATGGGCTGCCTAGCCTATGAAATGATGACCGGACAAATCCTATTCAACGGTCAAAACTGGATGGAAATGTTCGAACGTAAAAAGAACTTCCAACCGAGCGAACAGTGGCTGAAGCTGAACTGCAGCCACGAACTGAAAGAGTTGATTCAAGGTGCTCTCGAACCTGACGAAGCCAAGCGAAGACTCGATCTGGATACCATTGCCGACTGGGCCGAAGAAGTCACGGGGCTGTTTCCCTCCGAAACAAGCGAGTGAATCAGCATCGCTGTTGCTGCAAAGCTCGCCGTTGCGACAAAGAACCGCTGTCTCTGGAAAGAATCGCCGATTCGAACTACCTCCTGTTGCAACCGGCAAAACAACTGCGGACCGCAACGTCGAAATGCCATCGATGCAGTGCCACAGCGAGATTGACCCGCCCCGCCTACCGGCGTTCCTTAGCAATCAAGTCGCTGGAGCAGTTGCAAGGTCGAGTTGTCTGAATTCGAATCGAGTCGCTGTTCGCGAGGCGTTAAATCGCCGGAAAATGGAACGAAATCACGCAACAGCCGCCTACCCAGCATAGGAATCCACAACGGGATTCGGCATCATGTTCCAGACCAACGCCGCGTTGAATACGATGCGGCTTATGGTCCGCCCACTGAAGTCAGTAGGACTGCCCCAACCGGTCATCGCGATCGGCACCACCAAGCCCCCAGGTTCGTCTCGATGCTCGTCGATCCTTCGTTTCTGTTTCGCTTCGAGGTCAGCCTGAATCGGCGAGCCTGCACTTGGAACGGCCAGGGGATCAAGCTGCCGACCTCGTTTCGCTTGCCCTCGTTTGGGGCATTGGCTGACCGCCCCGTCTTCGGTGATGTGCGAGTTGCCTGGAGTGCAAAAGGCCTAGCGATCCAAGTACTCGTTAACGGCAAACGCCAGCTTCCGTGGTGCCGCGAATCACGACTCGATGACAGCGATGGATTTCACCTGTGGATTGATACGCGCTGCAGCCCAGGCATTCACCGTGCAACGCAATATTGCCACCATTTCCTCTGGATGCCCGCTGGAGGAGGCCCCCGTCGGGAACAGCCCGTCGTCTCGCTGGTGCCAATTGCACGAGCACGAAGCCATCCTAAGGCAGTCCCAGAAGGCCAGCTGAAAATCGCCGCTAAACCACGTCACGATGGTTACGAACTATCGGGTTTCGTGCCAGCCACGGCGTTGACTGGATTTGATCCCAGCGGACAACCGCGAGTTGGAATCTATTATGCCTTGATCGACCGAGAACTTGGCTGGCAGACACTGACGCTGGGACCTGAGTTTCCCGTCATGGACGATCCTAGCCTTTGGGGTGAAGCCGTTTTGGCTTCCTGACTTTGTGCCTGCCTCTTGATGTACCTGAAAGCCTCTTGATATGCCAGAAAGTCTCCAACTCCTGAGTCGGCCGCAGTCACATTCCCCAGTCGTAGACCTGGCCCAGACTTCTATTCTGCGTAAATTGGCGAATTCTGGTCGGCGTGGGAGTTACGGAATAGGTTCCGATTTATAGAATTCGGTAATATTCTGTACCGTAAAGATCGATACAACCCCTAAAGTCTCACCTCCCGCCCGCGTTTGGAGGCGTCGGCAGACGCCTAGAGCAGTTCAACATGGCCTCTGCACCTACTTCCAAAGACGTTCAGTCCGTTTCTGGCATCACCGTTCGACTCGCTGGTGATTCTGGGGATGGCATGCAATTGCTGGGAACCCAGCTGACCAATACCAGCGCGCTCGCTGGCAATGACGTCGCCACATTTCCTGACTTCCCCGCCGAGATCCGTGCTCCACGGGGAACTCGGGCCGGCGTCTCCGGTTTCCAGGTCCAATTCGCGAGCGAGGAAATCTTTACTCCCGGCGACACCCTTGACGCCTTGGTGGTGATGAACCCGGCGGCGATGGTGACCAATCTTGATGACCTCCGCAAAGGAGGCATCTTGATCGCCAACGAAGATGGTTTTAACGACAAAGAATTCAAGCTTGCGAAAGTCGAATCGAATCCCTTGGACGCGACCGTGGTGCAGGACACCTATCGGGTAATCCAAGTCCCCATGACCCGGCTGACGCGTGACGCAGTCGCAGAATTTGACCTGGGGACTAAGCTCGCCGATCGCTGCAA
>JAQWPZ010000260.1 GCA_029245125.1 Rubripirellula sp. | reverse complement strand
TGTTGTTCTTGATTTATCCCAACACCAAATGGTTGTCGCTGACCAGTGTGGGCCTGCTGTGGGCCGCAATCTTGTTGACCGTTTACTCCGGTTTCGAATACACCGTGATTGCTGCCAAAGCAATGCAAGATGAACCGGCACCAAGCGACGACGATTAATGATCCAGTCGCTGCTCTTGTTGGTAAACTTGCTGATGATCGTCGCCGTGATCGCGAGCGGCGTCTGCTGGGTGAAGCTGCTTCGTCGACGACGAGGCATGCGACTCCGACAGAAAGTCGAGTCACTCTTGCCGGCCCGCGTGCAGCGACGTCCCTACCGCAGTAATGCGGATGGTTTAGCGATCTTTGTCACAGCTTCGATCATGTTGTGCACGATGGCTGTAGGCCAGCAATTGATCTCTGGCGAATTCGTCCAACGCGGATGGATCGAAACTGTAAAATTGGATGCCGAGTCGCCCTCCGAAGCGGAAGCAAGGCAGCCCTCCGAAGCGGAACCCAATACCTCGGCTGACTTAGAATCCGGGCCGACCGTTCCGACTGCGTCGGGTGTGAGCTCCGCTGCCGTCAGCAGTCACCTCAACGAACGCAGTTTTATCGCGTCCATGTTGGCGAATACTGCGGCGGGAGTGCTTAGCATCCTGGTTGCGATTGGTTGGTTAGGGCTTTTTTTTCGTCAACCTTTGCACGTGATTGGCCTTTTGCCGCGCCGCGATGACGTTGTAATCGGCTTGAAGGCGGCATTGCTGATCATCCCACCGGTGCTCCTCATCAATGCGGCGGCTTCGTTGTTGATCGCGTACGAGCATCAAGTTTTGAGTTCTTTGGCGGCATTCCCGACTTCCGGGGTTTTCGTCACTGCAATGCTGGGAACCGCACTGGTCACGCCGCTAGTTGAGGAGCTGATGTTGCGTGGCTTGCTGCAGGGCGGACTCCAGCGACTTGGGGACCCTCCACCAATCGATTCATCGGGAGCGGTAGAGGAGTCACAGAATAGTGGTTGGCGGCCCGTTTCCTTTTGGCCTGTTTTCGCCGCTAGCGGACTGTTTGCCTGTATGCATCTCGGGCAAGGTGCGGCACCGATCGCATTGTTCTTTCTTTCTCTGGGAATGGGGTATCTCTATCGCCAAACCGGGAATTTGACTGCTCCAATTGTCGTGCACATGGTGTTAAATTCCATGACGCTCGTGGTTGAGCTGCTAAAGATTCAAATCGCGTAGCGGGTGCGATCCTGGGGCACTTGCCATCTGTGGTCGACCTTGTTGTTTGCAGAAGCGATGAGTTCAGCCAGAAAGAGGGTGGCGTTTGACTCGGATTAAGCTCGGCTGCTGAATACAGGCTGGATCGGGGATTGGTGGTATTCGAACCGGGCAAAATTCACGCGTAAGATGCGTGCTGGTTCCACTCTGATCGCGTGGAAATCGATTACGATAGACGGGGCGGGATCAGATATTTCCGCCATTGTCGCTCCCGCCTTTATTCTTCCCGCCAATCACGCAGGTATCTCGATGCTCAATTTGACATCACGTGCGTCCTCTCACACATGCAATGGCACAACTCGACGAGATTTTCTGCAAATTGGTACCTTGGGGGCCATCGGGTTGGGGCTGCCACAGTATTTGGCAGCAGCCGAACAGCACGGTGTTGATCCTGAGAAGGACAAGCGATCTTGCATCATGATTTTTAATCTTGGTGCGCCCAGTCAGTTGGACACCTTTGATATGAAGCCGGAGGCTCCGGCGGAAGTTCGTGGCCCGTTCCAGGCGATTTCAACCAGAGGTGATTTTCAACTTTCCGAAATCTTGCCGCGTCATGCTGAGATCGCAGACAAATTTTCGATCGTTCGTTCTTGTTATCACACGGCGGCGGCAGTTCACGATGCGGGTTGGCAGATGCTGCAAACCGGTCGCCAATTTACCGGCGGTGTGAATTACCCCCACGCTGGTGCTGTGTTGCAGTACATGCGTGGTCGCCGTAGCGATTTGCCGGCCCACGTTGTATTGCCTGAAACGATGGGCCGCGGCGGTGGGAATCTGCCCAATGGTCAGGCCGGCGGATTTTTGGGCAAAACCTATGATCCCTTCGCATTGATGGCTGATCCGAGCAAAGAAAATTTCAAAGTGCCCGATCTGTTGCCCCCCTCGACGTTGGGTGATGTCAGGATCGACCGCCGCCGACGGATGCGGAGTTCGATTGAAGGCCGCTTGAAGGAATTGGAAGCGTCAGAGTCAGCTCAGATGCTGGATAAAAATTTCGAATCCGCCTACCGCATGATGAGCAGTAATCAAGCTCGCGAGGCATTCGATTTGAGTAAAGAGCCAGCATCGGTGAGAGAGCGGTATGGGAAAAACCGCTTTGGGCAATGTTGTTTGTTGGCGCGGCGATTAATCGAAGCCGGTGTTCGATTTGTGACCATCAACACATTCTTGACCGTATTCAACGAGATCACCTGGGACATTCATGGCAGCAAACCCTTTACCACCATCGAAGGGATGAAAAACATTGTTGCGCCGATGTACGACCAAGCTTATGCAGCGTTGATCGGCGACCTCGATGAGCGTGGCTTATTAGACGACACGATGGTTTGTGGATTGGCTGAGTTTGGTCGCACTCCCAAGGTGAATCCGGCCGGCGGTCGTGATCACTGGCCGCAATGCTTTTCTTGCACGTTCGCAGGTGGCGGTGTCGCTGGGGGACAAGCGATCGGGGCGAGCGATCCGATCGGGGCCGTGCCGGCCGACCGACCCGTTAATCCCGGTGAAATTGTTGCCACGATTTTCAAAAGCCTCGGACTCGATCTGCATGCCGAGTTGCCCGGCCCGGGAGGTCGTCCCTTTCCTTTGGTTGATTTTGGTGTCCGCGAAATCAAGGAATTGTTCGCTTGATTGCGCGGGCGACAAGTGATGTCTCGCGTCAAAGAATCCCTCCTTCAAACCTGTTGTTCTGATGCCGCAACGATTCCTTACCGTACTTTTGTGTTTGCTCGGTTTTGCCCGTTTCGCGGTGGCGGGCGATGGTTTGCAGTTGCTGCCGAGTGAGATCACGCTCCATGGCGAGACGGGATTGCAACAGTTGACTGTCGTCAATCTGCGTGGCGACTTGGTTTCTGCTGCTCTGCCGATGAGCGAGCTGCAATTCGAATCGGGTGACCCCAATGTGGTGGTCATCGAAAAAGGAGTCGCCATGGCAGTTGGAAATGGTTCAACGTCGATCACGGTGATTGCTTCCGACGGTCGCGAAGCGACTGGTCAGGTGACAGTGCAATCGGCAGGTGGAGTCCATCAGTGGAGTTTTCGCAATGACGTGCAAAGCGTGTTTTCAAAACTTGGCTGCAATTCTGGAGCCTGCCATGGTGCATTGGCAGGCAAAGGAGGGTTTCGCCTTTCGCTGCGGGGTTACAACCCTGATCAGGACTACTTGGCGATTACGCGGGAGGCACGGGGGCGTCGAATTGAACTCGCTGATGCGGGACGTAGTTTGATTCTTGCGAAGCCGACAGGTGCGTTACCGCATAAGGGTGGCTTGGTCTTGAAAACCGATCACCGGCATTATCGTGTTCTCTCCGAGTGGATCGCGAGTGGTGCAGCGGCACCGGCCGACGATGATGCTCGGTTAGACAGTATCAGTGTGACCCCCTCGTCCGCGTTGCTTTCCCCTGGGGATCATTCTCAGGTGCTCGTGAATGCTCACTACGATGACGGGCGCACCGTCGACGTGACGCATTGGTCCAAGTTTTCCACCACCGATGAAGCGATCGCCAGCGTTGACGAAAGTGGCTTGGCAACGGTGCAGGGCAGTGGAGAGGGCGCGATTCTGGTTTGGTTTGGCAGCAAGGTTGCCCTGGCACGATTTACCGTTCCCTATTCTCATCAAGTCGCTGACTCAGTTTTTGCCGACTCGCCACGACGCAATTTCATCGATGAAATCAATTTGACACAGCTGAAAACACTTCAGCTTCGTCCATCGCCAAGGTGTGATGATGACGCTTTCTTGCGACGTGCCACACTCGACACCCTGGGGCGTTTACCAACAGCAGAAGATCGCCAAGGCTACCTTGCCAAGCCTGTTTCTCAGCGACGTGATTGGTTGATTGAACACTTGCTGGCCAGCGAAGATTACGTCGCTTACTGGACCTATCGTTGGTGCGATATGTTGCTGATCAATGGCGCGCGGTTGCGGCCGGTGGCAGTGAAAACGTACTACCAGTGGGTGCGTGATGCAGTGGCTCAGAATGTCCCCTGGGATCAGTTCGTCCAACAAATTTTGACTGCGACCGGTGGCAGCGACGCGAATGGCGCCACGAATTTTTACGCGCTCCATCAGTCGCCTGAGGAGATGACCGAGAATGCTTGTCAGGCGTTTCTCGGTTTGTCGATTGGCTGTGCCAAGTGCCACAACCACCCGTTGGAAAAATGGTCCAACGATCAGTACTACGCGATGGCAAATCTTTTTTCGCGGGTTCGCGCGAAAGGTTGGGGCGGTGATGGACGCAATGGTGATGGCATCCGTACCTTGTATGTTTCCTCGAGTGGGGAATTGATTCAGCCGAGTCTGGGAAAACCACAACCTCCAGCACCACTCGACGCTGAACCGATGGCGTTTGATGACCGACGTGACCGTCGCGAAGTATTAGCGAAGTGGATGACCGACCCAGACAATCCGTACTTCGCGAGAGCGGTCACAAATCGCATTTGGGCTAACTTCTTCGGCCAGGGGTTGGTCGAACAGGTCGATGATCTGCGACTCAGTAACCCCGCATCCTGCGAACCAATGCTGGCGGCCGGGGCGCAATGGGTCGTCGAATCTGATTTTGACTTGAAGCAATTGATGCGGGCGATTCTGCGAAGCGAAACGTATCAAAGAAGCAGTTTGCCGTTAGCAGATAATCGCGACGACTCTCGTTACTTGAGTCGGTATTACCCTCGCAGATTGATGGCGGAGGTGTTGCTCGATTCCATTGATCAGGTGCTGGGTACGGCGACGGTTTTTGACAAGATAGCGTTCCCCGGCGCGGATACGCAGAATACTGATTTCTACACCAAGGGCACCCGGGCGATTGAGCTTTACGATTCAGCGGTGAAATCATATTTCCTGAAAACATTTGGGCGAAACCCTCGTGAGATCACCTGCGAATGTGAACGCAGCGATGAGCCAAGCATGGTTCAAGTGTTGCACCTTTCAAATGGGGAAACGCTCAATCCAAAGCTGGCGGACGAGTCCAATCGGATTGCCCAGTTGATGTCTCAGCAGGCCGGGGATGCAGAGATCATCGAGCGACTCTTCCAGGTGGCTCTGTCACGGGCACCAACCGGTGCTGAGATGAAGAACCTGTTAGCCATCGTGGCGGAATACGGGGACGATCGGGGGACTGCCTTGCAGGACGTCGCCTGGAGCATCCTGACCAGCACCGAATTTACGTTCAATCATTGATGATGATCTGAACCCGAACGCTTTGCTCTCTCTTTGAGTTACCGGATCATGCGAACCTTCGCTCCCCTCGTTGGATTCTTCATCCTTTCCGTTACTGTCGAAATGGCGTCTCCATTGCTGGCCGCTGATTCGGTCGACTACGTGAAGGAAGTGCGACCAATTTTTGCACGGTATTGCATTGGCTGTCACACTGCCGAGGAGGAGCAGGGTGGTCTGGTGATGGAAACGTACAAGTCTCTGATGGTGGGTGGTGAATCAGGTTTAGCGGTCACTGCCGGGGAGCCCAATAGCAGTCGTTTGTTGCAGATGGTGCGAGGTAAATTGGAGCCAGCGATGCCACCCGAGGGGGAAGAGCGGCCGAGCGAGGATGAGATCAGCGTTATTCAAGAATGGATCGAGCAGGGCGCGTTGGGGCCAGAGGGTGAACTCAGTCTGAAGCGGGAATTGCATACACCTTCGATTCGCACTGCGGACAATGTAAAAGATCCCATCACCGCGCTCGCCTATTCGCCTGATGGTGAGCGGTTTGCCACCGGTCGCTATGGCGAGGTCCTCGTGCGTGATCTGGACGGCAACTTGGTCAGCAATATTTCCGCCGAGTTACACAAAATCACCTCGGTCGAATTCAGTCAAAACGGGTCGAAAATCCTCGTCGCCTCTGGTGTGCCGGGTGCTTACGGTTTCGCTGCCATTTATTCAGTTGAGACGGGCGAGCAACAGATCGAGCTGTTGGGACATCGTGACATGGTCTACGCCGCCACCTTTTCACCGGATGAATCGATCGTTGCCACTGCCGGCTATGACCGCGATATCATCTTATGGGATGCGAATTCAGGAGCGAAACTGAATGTATTGAAGGGGCACAATGGGGCAGTTTTTGACCTCGTGTTCTCGCCCAATGGTCAAGTGCTGGCGAGTGCTTGTGCGGATGAAACCGTGAAAATTTGGAATGTGAATTCTGGCAAACGCCTCGATACGCTAAGCCAACCGGAAGGAGAGGTGCTCGCTGTCGAAATTACTCCGGATGGTAAATTCATTATCGCTGGGAGTGGTGACAGTCGACTGCGAGTGTGGCGGCTCCGCAGTACCGATCAGCCACGAATCAATCCCATCGTTGCAACGCGGTTTGTTGATGAATCCCCGTTGGTGGAAATGACGCTCACACCTGATGGTTCAACGTTGGCTGTGCTGTCGATTGGCGGGAATGTCAAATTGGTTCGAACCTCAGACTGGATGCTGGCTGCGACCTTACCACCACTGAGTGCGACGGGGAGCGACTTGGCTGTTACCCCCGATGCAAAATCACTTTCAATCTCCTTGATGAATGGAGACGTTGCGACCCGAGCGATTCCCGAGATTAAAGGGGATCACAGTCGCAAGGTGGAGCTTGAGCCTGTTTACTTCGACATCGGACCACTCACGACCCTGAACGAAACCGACCTCCGTCATGGATCAGATTCAGAGGGGCCGCTTGGTGTTTCGCGCGGTGTTGAAGTTCGCGGTGCGATTTTGCAGCCTGGTGAGGTGGACCGCTATCAGTTTGAGGCCCGTCGTGGAGAGGTTTGGGCGATCGATGGCGATGCAAGCGATCAGAGTTTGCTCGATTCGATCGTTGCGATTTATGACGATCAGCAGCAGCCGGTCTTGCAAACACGTTTGCAAGCGGTGCGCGATTCGTATTTCACCTTTCGGGGGAAGGACAGTCAGCAAATTGGCGATTTTCGTGTCTTTAATTGGCAGGAAATGCGATTAGACGATTACTTTTTCGCCAGTGGTGAAGTGACTCGATTGTTCATGTACCCGAGAGGCCCTGACTCTGGTTACAACGTCTATCCGAACGAAGGAATGCGTTGGACCTATTTCGGTACCTCGCACACCACGCATGCACTTGGGGAGCCTGCGTATGTTGTGCGTCCGCTGCCGGAAGGTGCCTCGCCACTCGCCAATGGTCTGCCCGTCTTTGATCTCTATTACGAGAACGACGATGACCCGATGCGGATTGCGGGGACCAACAGCCGCTTGCTTTTCATCGCACCGGCAGACGGTATGTACACGGTGGCAATCCGTGATACTCGTGGTGATGGGGGGGAAGCTTATGGGTATCAGCTTGCTTTGCGTCCAGCAAATCCGTCGTTCAAGGCGACGATTGGTAAGCCCAATGGCAGTTTGCGACGTGGCAGTGGACGAGAGTTTACTGTTCGGGTTGATCGATTGGATGGATTTGATGGCGCCGTCACCTTTGACATGGTGAATCTACCCACTCAGATTAAATGCAATCTTCCGATCACGATCGAACCGGGGCAGCGTTACGCACACGGCACTCTATGGGTCGCCGAGGATACCGAGGGCTGGGAGGGGACCGTTTCACCGCAGGTGGTGGTTCGCGGAGAAGTGCTGGGCAAATGGGTCGAACGCGATCTTGGCTCCGTTGGGGACCTGTCTCTGGAAAAACGGCCCAGCGCTATCCCTTCGATTCAACCGGTTGGTCGAACGCTGGCCGAAGATGAAAATTGGACACTCACCGTACGAAGGGGCGAAACCGTTTCGGCACGAGTGGTCATTCGCCGAAGCGAGGGATTCACCAACCAAGTAAGCTTTGGAAACGAAAACGCGGGACGCAATACAGCACACGGCGTTTACGTTGACAACATCGGACTGAACGGCTTACTCGTTCGTCAGAATGAGGATGAGCGAGAGTTCTTCTTGACCGCAGATCCGATAGCGATGCCAGGAAAACGGACATTCTTTTTGACCGGTTCTGTTGATGGTAAGGTCACGACTCACCCGATCACGGTCGAAGTCCTGCCGTAGGGCTCGTTGCCATCTTTTTGCCGCGGTAGCAACTCGTTGGCGACGGTGGCAGTTGCGGGGTCGGTCACCAAGACGGGATCGCGTGAGCAAGTAGGACGCCTCTTAAGTAAGGCGGACACCTCTTAAGCAAGGCGGACACCTCTTAACCAAGGCGGATGCTGCGGTCGATTTGGTGGGGCCTGCCGCTGTAACGCGGTGGTAGGCTCGGCGGTTAGCGATCACTCATCTATCGGCGAGACGCATCTTTAACAATCTCGGTGTGAGCCAATGATCGCCTGCGCCGATCACATCGAATGCCAAACCGCTCCGAGAAAATAGGTCACTCGGTGTAGGTGGACGCTTCGGTCGGTGTTAGGGGTAACGGTTGCGGCACCGTGCCCATCATTCGTCGAGCCGCAGGAAGGAAACTTCGACCGCGGCGATGAATGGAAGAAGTTGGCTGCTTAAGCCTCGGTGACCACGTTTACACGACGGCCTTCACGATCGAACATGACGTTTCCGTCGATCAGCGCGAAAAGCGTGTAATCGTTGCCTTGCCCAACGCCTTTTCCAGCGTGGAACTTGGTACCAACTTGGCGAACCAAGATGTTACCGGCGCGGACGGTTTCTCCGCCGAACTTTTTAACGCCCCGTCGTTGAGCGTTTGAATCGCGCCCGTTGCGGCTCGATCCTTGACCTTTCTTATGTGCCATCTTCTCTATACCAAAATACGGATTTTCCTCTGTCAATTGCGGATTCTAGCCGCTGTCGTGAAATTACTCAAGGGACACCCGCTACCATTGGCGACCCCATTTTTCAAGTTATTGCCAACGTGGTGCTAAGACGCTGCTCCCTGCCGAATAGGGGTGTTTCTGCGACTTTACTGCTTTTTCGCCCCAGAAGTCGACAAAATCATGAATTGGTTATCGGGACTGATCTCGAGATGTGACCAAGACATCGATGTATTCGCTTCGGGGACGACTTTCGGTGGATCGTTTGATTCGAGATCGATTTGATAGACGAGGCTGTGCAGATGCTGCCGAGAATACATGCTGAAATAGAGTTGGCGACCGTCAGGTGACCACGCGAGATCGCTTGCCATCTCTTCCTTCGTCGCAAATCGGCGTCTTAGGTGGGGTGGCTCGCCGACCTGCACGATCGCGATTTCATGGCGGCTGTCGAGTTTACCTTTGAAGGCGATCTGCCGGCTGTCGGGCGACCAAGACATATTCCAGAAAATGTAATGGTACGGGTGGGTTCCTTTCGCCAAGAGTGTCCGTTTTTTCCCTGTTTGGACATCATAAATACGGATGCTGTTGTCGTTGGTGTAGGCGATCGATTTGCCATCGGGTGACCAGGTCGCAGCCCAACCATCATCGATACGAGAACTCGCGGTCCCGTCCATATTCATGATCCAGACGCTGCTGCCGCCTTCGTATCTGGAGCAGGCAAACTGCGATCCATCAGCCGACCAGCTGGGCATCAAGCCGTCACAGACGTCTCGCACGTCTGCACCGTCAGACCGCATCAACAGAATTTGAGTCCGGTTGGTCCCCTCGGCTGGCGTACCTTCGAAAAGGACCCATTGGCCATCGGCCGACACATCTGGAGACCCAACGAACGGGAAATCTTCGTGCCGATAAAGCTCGCGCGAGTCTTCTCCGTCCATCGAGACACGGTACAGCGAATGCACCTTGTGTTTCCGAAATTCAAACTCGTCAACCGAGAGCGACTGATCCCCATTGGCATCAAGTCGATGGAAATAGAATCGGCGTTGCAGGCCAAACAGATTTCTCGCGTCGAATTTGAATTCGTCGAACGAAAGCTTCTGATCTCGATTCTCGTCCTTCGGCACATTTTCCCAGGAACAGTTGTAGGTTCCCAGCATCGAAATGCGAAACTCGTCGAGTGACAAGCCACCATCGCCATCTTTGTCAAAGGCAATCAAGTTCGAGGGGATCAGGTATTGGCGTTCTTTGGGAATCGAGTTTTGTAATTCATGGTGACTGAGGCGTCGGTTCTGATCGGTATCCGCGGCGTCGAACATTGCGCTGGGATTGCGGAGGTAGGGACCGTCGGGTTTCGAAAACTCGTTCAGCGTAATCCGCTCGTCGGCGTTCCCGTCCAAGCCATCAAAATCTTCATTGGCGGTCGAGCTGTTCCAGCCGTTGTCAATGAATTCACTCCGAGAGATTTCGTTGTCCTGGTTGGCATCGGTTCGAATAAATTCGGCAAAATCAATTACTTGGCCGTCGTCTCGTCGGAGTCGGTCTCCGGTGACCCAGCGAATGCCGAGCTGGATTTCAAGGAACCGAATTGCCTCTTCGCGAGTGACTTGGCGATCACGATCAGGATCGGCGTGCAAGATCAAGACTCGATCCAATCGCCGCTGGCCGTCGGTTGAGATAGACGCGGCGTAGTTGATCGTGAATGTGGTGCTGTCGACCGTTTCTTCGCCACGAAATTTCCAATTATCGTAAGACTCATCCAACGCTTCGACGGCGCGATCGAGAATGTCCTCAAACGGATCATCCGCCCACGCAGGCAAGCACGAAACGAGGGCAAACAAGATGACTGTTTGGATCAGTTGGCCGCTGCAAGCTTTCATTTCACCTCCGGGCGGCTGATCGGCCGGTCTTGGATTGAACCCCGCTTTCCATTGACTCTTCAACGAGTCGTCTCACGATTTGTCGGGCATCGACTCCTTCGCTTTGAGCCGCAAAGGTCGTAATCATTCGGTGAGTCAGCACCGGCTCGGCAACGGCTTGAATATCCTCTAATCGCACCATGTATTGGCCATTCAGGGCGGCTCGAGTTTTCCCGCCGATGATCAAATACTGCACAGCACGAGGACCGGCTCCCCACGAAACAAGTGGCCTCAACCAATCGGGAGCTGCCTCTTCCTGGGGCCGTGTTTTGCGAACCAGGCGGACGGCAAACTGGTAGATGTGTTCCGGCACCGGTACTCGTCTGACCAAATGTTGGAACGCTGCTATTTCCTCTGCGTGCAAGATTGGTTCCAGCGTTGGCAGGTCATCGCCGGTTGTCGTTCTCGCAATCTGAATCTCCTCGGCCTCGCTGGGGTAAGTCAATTCGATCAGGAACATGAAGCGGTCGAGTTGGGCCTCCGGCAACGGATAGGTCCCTTCCTGTTCGACCGGGTTTTGAGTTGCCAGGACAAAAAACGGCTCGTCCAATGGATATGGCTTACCCAGAACGGTAACACGTCGCTCCTGCATTGCTTCCAGCATTGCGGCCTGGGTTTTGGGTGGGGCCCGGTTGATTTCATCGGCCAAGACGATGTTTGCGAATACGGGGCCGTGGACAAACTGGAATTCGCGGCGACCCTCCGCGGTATCCTGCAAAATATCCGTGCCAGTGATGTCCATCGGCATCAGATCAGGAGTGAACTGGATCCGGCTGTAATCCAACGCCATCGTCTCAGCGAGTTTGCTGACCAAGAGCGTTTTGGCCAAGCCAGGGACACCCATCAACAATCCATGCCCTCTGGCAAACAGCACGGTGGTGAGCTGCTCAACCACGTCCGCTTGGCCAACGATCACTTTTGCCAATTCAGTTTTCAGCCGCTGATGGTAATCCTGTAACTGCTCGATTTGACGCACGTCATCACTGCTCAACTCCGACGCAGGGGAATTCTCCGGTTGGTTCATCAAGTAACTGTGGGTGGGCGACAAAGGATCGGCGCGGACGCACCGACGTGAGGGTGCGTCCAGATTATCTGTCACCTTTTCCAAATACAAGCGTCACTCCGCGGGACACCCGTTTCGCAGGCTTTCTGACCTCCTGCCCTCCAGACTCGTTTGGACGAATAACCGTCCCTCCCGGCAGACTGGCTGTTGGTGGTCAATCTGGGTACGCGGGAGCAACAAGCTGCGTGTGCCCGATCATCCGGGGAGGGTCGCGACCCTCGATTCCGCCAGTCGAGCATCCTCGCTTCGTCGGGTGACGTCGACTCGCCTGCGACCGCTACAATTGACGAATGCGCGGTGTAAGCCATTTTGAGACCGATTTGTTGCGAATCCTGCAGGGTGTCGTCAGCCGAACGCCGATCGAGCAGTTTCGCTCCCAATTGCTTCGTGGTCAGCTCCCCCCGAAATGCCTGTGTCGCGACGCGATTGATCTGATTGAGCAATCAATTTCGACCGGCGTGGTGATGAGAATTACCCGTTCCGGTGCCTGGCAAAGTAGTCGGCATCTCAAGGCCGGGAGCTTCGTGGAGGGAAGTTTGTGGGAGCGAACGCCACCGGAAAATCTCGGACTTTCTTTCTCGCAAGCATCGCTCGAATTATTGATTGATTTGACGGCAACCCAAAACGCGGAATCGATGCCTGTTCAGACGGCAGGCTCAAAACATACGCCAAGTACTTACACGCTGGGGGATCGTCTGCTGCAGTATTACGTCGCTGGTGCGATGGCAGATTTACCGTTGTTATCGGATTGGTACCGGCAAGATCCCTTGATCAGCAATCAGCTTATCGCCTTGACGATGCCCGACCGCTACGCAGTTGCAGGGTCCCTTGCTGTCCTCGATCTGGAAGCTTGGATGACCGGTGCGGAAGCAATTCTGCTGGAGGCGATGCAACCGGAATTCGTTGAAT
>JAQWPZ010000257.1 GCA_029245125.1 Rubripirellula sp. | reverse complement strand
AGCATCAACAGGAGGGTGAAGCGGCTTTAAAGGCGTTGGCCAATCATCTGCAGCGGATTCGATACATCTTGGATGAGGATAAAGTGAAGCAGTTGCAAGACCTGCGGATTTGGATCGAATGGGACCACAGCTTGAGCAATATGCAATACCACCCCAGTCGCAATTGGCTGGTCAACCATGGCCATGATCCGCGACTGGCGAAGCATGTTCATATCCCTCGTGCCAGTCGGTTACTGAGCCGTTCCCAGTGGGCCAAGCATCCCTATGTGGTCCTGCACGAACTGGCGCATGCCTACCACGATCAAAAGCTGGGGTTCGACAATCCCGAGATCGCCCGCATGTATGACCAGGCGAAATCGACGGGGATCTACGACGATGTGTTGCTGTTCACGGGGCGTCGCGTGAAACATTATGCCTTGACCAGCCCGATGGAGTATTTTGCGGAGTCTACCGAAGCCTACTTGGGGGTGAATGATTTCTATCCTTTCGTGCGGGCGGAACTCAAGCAGCACGATCCGCGGATGTTCGAGTTGATGCAGCGGACGTGGGGCAAACTTGATTAGGATAAAGCCTCCCGGGAATTTCATTACAAAACTCACTCATTGCCACTTGCCCGTTGCGTGTTGATCTCGTCATTACCGAGTTGTTTGTTGGTGGAGCGGAACGATGCTTGACCGAACTCGCGATTGGTTTGACCAAATCGGGTGATCAGGTTCGGGTTTTTTCTATCGGCTCGCTTCCTGAGGGTGAGCAGCGAGCGTTTGTGGACCGTTTGCAGCAACATGGAATTTCGGTGGAATCTGCTGAGGCGGATTCAGGTCGGCATTTGCTTGCTGTTTACCATCGGCTGAAGTCCTGGTTTGCCGAGTCACCACCAGATATCAGCCAAAGTTTTCTTTATCACGCGAACGTGATCGGCACCTGGGCTGCTCGCGCTGCCGGTGTTGAAGTCTGCGTCGGTGGGCTGCGGGTTGCGGAATCGAGGTGGCTGCGATGTGCCCTGGAGCGTATCGCGGTCCGGCGGATGGATAGTGTGGTCTGCGTCAGTCGAGGGGTGGAACGCTTCGCATCGCAAACACTCCAGTGCCCGGCTCAGAAGACGCTGGTGATCCCCAACGGTGTGGAAGTCGATCGATTCTCAGCCGCCAAGCCATTGAATTGGTCGGCGCTGGATTGGCCTTCAGATTCCGTGGTGACTCTGTACGTGGGGAGGTTGCATCCGCAAAAGGGGATTGAACGCATTCAACGGCAAATCGATCGGCTCGCACCTGCCGGCAGCGATCGCCGATTGCTAATCGTAGGAGATGGCCCGCTCCGGAAAGAACTCTCGGAATGGGCTGACACAATCGGGCCTCAGCGGGTCCGTATGCTCGGTTGGCAACCAAACATCGAACCGATGATGAAAGCGTGTCGCCTGCTGCTGTTACCAAGTCACTACGAGGGGATGCCGAATGTCGCGTTAGAAGCCATGGCCGCCGGTCGCCCTGTTGTTTGCAGTCGCGTCGAAGGAGCCGATGAATTATTCGCTCACCGGCTCTCCGAACAAACTTTTCGGCCGGAAGAGGATGACGCAATGAAAAACCTCATCGAGCCATTCTTGGACGATGAGGTTTTGAGTGATCGTATTGGCCTCGAGAACTTGCAGCGAGTTGAGCAGATGTTTTCAATCGAGGCCATGATCGACGGTTACCGACAGCATTACCGTGAGCTGCTAGCTGAGGGTCGCGACTGACGTGCGACTTGGGGTGGATGAATTGGGCGAGCATTTACATCCTGGAAAGAACTCGGTCGGACAGGCTGGTACTGCGGAGCTCGCGTTGAGTCGTCAAGCGGCGTGGCATCGATGTCGAATAGCGATCCACCTTGTGGAGCGGACGGGGCGTCGTTCAGGCGGATTGGTGGCGCGATTGGCTTCGCTGGTTTATCGCTCGGGCTCGGCTGAGTGGCGGGAGCCTGTATTTGTTCAGTCGCGAGAGGTTGCTCGTGAGCCTCATGCTTGTGAGTGCCGTGGTCGTGCGCTGCGTGGTCATGGTCGTGCGCTGCGTGGTCATGATGGTCGATCTCACTGGGCAGGACTGGCGGCAGCATCAATTCTTCGATCATCGCTGCGTCGCAAGCGTCATCACAGAGCAGTTCGTCGCAATCAGATTTTCCGAACGAAAGCAGCTTGTCGAATGTCAGCAGCTTGTCGATACCGGCCGACATCTTCTTCATTGCTTTCTGGAAGCAGTTCGTTTTTTTGCCGTGGGAGCAGTTGCAATGGCAACTTGGAGCTGCTGGCGGAGAGGCGTGGTGGCCTACTTCGCAACTGCAATGTCCGGCAATGACAGTTGATTGGCAGGTCATGAAACACAGGCAAATGGCAGCAAGTCCTGCCAGAAGCTGGGCCGGAAATCGATTCAAAGTTGGCATAGTTCGACGTTTATCAAGTGATGAGTGAAGCGAGAATTTCCACGTGTTTAACGTCGGGTATCGACGCAGAACAATCCGAACGATCACCAGAACCCAATCGAGCGTCAAACTTGTCCTATCTTCACATGTGGGGTTTCATCACTCGGTTTGTGGGGCGTCAGGGAAGCGTTTTTCGGGCAGGCAGACAACTTTCGGGGTGATCGTTACACTAACGGTGAGCTTATTGAATCCCCTGTTTTTTGCTGATTTTGCAGGAAAATCGCCGTGACTTTTGATCCTTTTTCCGTCCGTGACCAGTTCGACACCGGCAACGGAAATGCCACGCTTTACCGTCTCAGCAAGCTTGAGGATGCTGGGTTGGGGGCGATCAGTCGACTTCCATTCTCAATCCGCGTCTTACTGGAGGCTGTTCTGAGAAACTGCGATGGTTTCAGTGTGACCGAGCAGGATGTGAGAAACTTGGCTGCTTGGGATGCTGCCTCGCCGGCTAAGCAAGAAGTCCCCTTCAAGCCGTATCGGGTTGTGCTTCAAGATTTCACTGGTGTACCGGCCGTCGTCGATCTAGCTGCCATGCGTTCCGCGATGGAACGGATCGGGGGTGATCCTGAGAAAATCAACCCGCTGATTCCTGTCGACCTCGTTGTCGACCACAGTGTTCAAGTCGATTTTTTCGGCAGTGACGGTGCGCTGGTCAAGAACGTCGATATGGAATTTAAACGCAACCGTGAGCGGTATGAGTTTCTGCGATGGGGCCAACAAGCATTCGACAATTTTTCGGTCGTGCCACCCAATGTCGGGATTGTCCATCAAGTCAATCTCGAATACCTCGCCAGCGTGGTCTCCATCAAACAAACAGAAGATGGCCCAGTCGCTTTGCCAGATACCCTGGTAGGGACTGATAGTCA
The DNA here is from genome assembly GCA_029245125.1 of Rubripirellula sp. Lineage (GTDB taxonomy): Bacteria > Planctomycetota > Planctomycetia > Pirellulales > Pirellulaceae > Rubripirellula. The sequence goes on along the minus strand of JAQWPZ010000257.1, from coordinate 24,589 downwards.
TACAACGATGATCAACGGACTCGGGGTGCTCGGCTGGGGTGTCGGCGGAATCGAAGCAGAAGCCAATATGTTGGGGCAACCGCTCTACATGCTGATGCCTGAAGTCATTGGTTTCGAGTTGACCGGCGAACTCCCTGCTGGTGCAACCGCGACCGATATGGTTTTGCAAGTCGTCGAAATTCTTCGGCAAGAAGGTGTGGTTGGTAAGTTTGTCGAGTTTTTTGGTGCTGGGACGAGCCGCATGAGCGTGGCCGATCGTGCCACCATTGCGAATATGGCACCTGAGTACGGTGCAACGATGGGCTTCTTCCCCGTCGATGATGTGACGCTCCAATACATGCGTCAAACGGGACGTAGCGACGAGCAGATTCAATTAGTTGAACGCTACTGCAAAGAACAAGGGTTGTTCCGAACTGATGACGGCCCCGAGCTGACCTATACAAAACGCGTATCACTCGATCTCAGCACCGTTGAACCGAGCTTGGCTGGACCGAAGCGTCCACAGGACCGCATCGCGCTGAAGAACATGAAGCAATCGTTCGAATCTTCGTTGGTTGCCCCTGTCGGTAAAACCGGATTCGGCCTCGATGCGAGTGCCTTGGACCGTGTTGCAACGGTGAAAGACAACGGCCACAGCAGTCAGATCGGTCATGGTGCCGTTGTTATTGCAGCGATTACTTCCTGCACCAACACCAGTAATCCTTCGGTGATGATTGGCGCCGGCATCCTGGCGAAAAAAGCGGTTGAACGAGGTTTGAAGGTTGCTTCGCATGTCAAAACAAGCCTTGCTCCGGGGTCACGCGTCGTCAGTGATTACCTTGACAAAGCTGGTTTGACAGACGATCTGAAGCAGCTTGGTTTTCACACAGTGGGCTACGGCTGCACGACTTGCATCGGAAACAGCGGCCCACTGCCAGCCCCGGTTGCAGAGGCGATTCAAAGTGGTGACTTGATCGCTTCCGCAGTGCTGAGCGGAAATCGCAATTTCGAGGGTCGCGTCAATCCGCTCACCAAGGCGAATTATCTTGCCAGTCCACCTTTGGTCGTTGCCTACGCATTGGCAGGCACCACCGATATTGACCTCGTGAACGAACCAATCGGCCAAGGCAGCGATGGCAAAGATGTCTATCTCAACGAAATCTGGCCGACCGAGGAGGAAATTCACGAATCCATCAGTCGCTCCATTCAGCCTGAGATGTTCACCGACGAATACAACACGGCTGTCAATGAAAATGAGCTTTGGAACGCAATCGAAGTTGCCGGGGGAGCCCTGTATCCGTGGAGTGAATCGAGTACCTACATCCAGCACCCTCCATTCTTGGACTCGGTAACTGGTCAGGACATTCCTGATATCGAACCGGTTCAGGCTGCTCGGGTACTTGCGTTGCTGGGTGATACGGTCACAACCGACCACATTTCACCGGCGGGTGCGATCGCCACTGACGGGGCGGCCGGTCTATACCTGCAGGACAATGGTGTTGATGTCCGCGATTTCAATAGTTTCGGCTCACGTCGCGGTAATGACCGAATCATGGTTCGTGGCACCTTCGCGAATATTCGGATTCGAAATCAATTGGCGCCCGGTACTGAGGGGGGTGTCACTCGGCACTTGCCGGATGGCGAAGTCATGAGCATCTACGACGCGTCGATGAAGTACCAACAAGACGGTGTTCCCTTGGTGGTGCTGGCGGGTGCGGAGTACGGGACTGGCAGCAGTCGGGACTGGGCCGCGAAAGGAACGATGCTGCTTGGCGTGAAGGCGGTCATCGCTGCTAGCTACGAACGAATTCATCGCAGTAATCTGGTTGGTATGGGTGTCTTGCCGTTGGAATTTGCTGACGGAGCGACTTGGCAGTCGCTCGGCTTAAGTGGCGAAGAGACGATTGACATTCCAGACCTTTCGAACGAATTGCAGCCACGTTCCCGGATCGAAGTGCATGCCACAGATGCCGATGGCAATCGCAAGACATTTTCTTGTCTTGTCCGCATCGATACACCGGTTGAGATGCAGTACTACCGAAATAGCGGGATCCTACCGACCGTGTTGAGGAACCTGTCAAAAACTTCCAGCTGAGCGAGAGCACAGCATCGGGTCAGAGAAGGCGGGGCTTCTTTGCACCTGAGAGAAACTGCTGTTTCATTTCCCCCCCGCTACTCTTCGCTTTGAAGAAGGAATTTTTAGTATGCCCAAAGCAAGCGCACGTCACATTTTGGTGTCAAGCGAGCAGGAATGCCTTGATCTGATGAAACGAATTGAAGAGGGAGAGGACTTTGCTGCACTTGCAGCCGAATGTTCCTCTTGCCCCTCCGGCAAACAAGGGGGTGCTCTTGGCACCTTTGGGCCAGGGCAAATGGTTCCCGAGTTCGACGCCGCCGTCTTCGGTGGCGACGTTGGGCAGGTCCAAGGTCCGGTCAAGACAGACTTTGGTTATCACTTGCTGGAAGTCACTGAGCGAACCGATTGAATGGGTTCCAGCTTTCCTAATCGGATCGACCTGAACCGCTGCCCCACGAAATAACTGATATTTCCGGGCCAACTTAGCGACTGGCCGCGTCGGAGGACGAATCATTCCGATGCGTCGGTCGGTTCCACCAAATGGCGGTTGAAATCCATGTCTAGTATCCCAAGCGTCGTTCAGCAGACGCTGAATGCCCAGCAGCAAGCGACGCAGCAGAAGATCGACATGGCTGTAATCCGGAAGGGAATGGACGTTCAGAAACAGACCGGCCAAGCAATCAACGAATTGCTCGAGCAGGCCGTGACTGTCCAGCGCCAGCTCTCCGAAGGACGTCTCGACGTCCGCGTCTGATGCCCGCCTTAGCATCGCATCTAACGCCCGTCGGGATCATCGCATCTAACGCCCGTCGGGATCATTGCGTCTAACGCCCGTCGGGGGCGTCCGGCACTCGCGTCATCGTGCGTCTCCGACCAGCAGGCCGACGCAGCGGTCGCACGCTGGGCTAATTGAAAGACTTCGACTGACGCCGAAATCTTGTCTTCTATGCAAACGCTTTGCGAAGCATTCTCAGGCTTTTCGGGATCGCAGTTTCGTGTTCTTCTTCCCCTTCGAATTCCAGCGAAATGTAGCCGCGGTAGTCGACATCTCGCAGTACCTTGGCAACGCGATCGTAATCGACATCGAGCGTATACCAAGTGCCGCCGCCGTAGTAGGTTTTTGCTTGCACGAAAACTGCCTCTGGCGCGAGTTGTGCGTATTGTTCATATTGATTGTCAAGGAAGTTCCCCGTGTCGAGCGTCGCTCGCAGCCAAGGAGAATCCAGATGATTGATCACTCGTAGTACGCCTTCAGCGGTGCGACCGAGTCCCCAGTGGTTTTCGAGGCCCAGCACGACACCGCAACGCTCGGCTGCTGGCAAGCACTTTTCCAGTCCTTCGTAGACCCAATCAAACCCCTCGTCGTCGGTGTACCCTTCCAGCCGCGGTTCAATCCCGCGATTGGCCATCAATTCGTCAAAGTTCTTGGAGGTTCCCCATCGACCGGTGTTGACGCGGATCGTTGGGATTCCCAGTGAGTAGGCCAGTTCGATGCACTTGATCGTGTGATCCACATTCTTCTGGCGGAACGCTGGGTCGGGTGAAACGAACGATTGATGCGTTGACAGCCCGCACAAACCCAGGCCATGCCGAAACGCCCGTTGCTTGATTCGCTGTAACGCAGGATTCGATTCGTCTTGCATTTGAACATGCAAAATTTCGACGGCATCAAAGCCGGTTTCGGCTGCCAGGTCGATGCACTGTTCGATGGTCAACTTCGTATCGGGTCGGTATCGCCAATACGAATAGGTGGAGACGGCAATTGAATTTGGGCGTGTTTTTGGCGTCTCTGGTTCCTGGCCAAAGCTTGGGGAGGTAACCGAAGCCACAGCGGTTGCGGCTAAGCCAGCAGCGGCAAATTGACGCCGATTGAATTGCGAACTCATAGAACCATCACAAACAACAAGGAGGGAAACTCAAAGCGTGACCGCATTCTAGACCAATCATGCCCGCCAGTGGCGGTTTCTCGGCCACTGGCACACGATCGGAAAGTGCCGCGCGGTCAACCTGGAACAGGTCGTTGGCGTGGTTCAGCCGATATCGCTTGGCTCGCGCATCCTTGCAAGAACGGACGCGCGAACATGTTCGATTGGCTCTGGCGAGATGGTGTTCGGCAGCTAAAACGCTACGGTTTCTGTGCTACCTCGGACAGCTTCCCCAATTCCTCTTGGCCGACCCGCGCGCAGAAATCACCAAGCGATTCACCCCCTTCTCGGTGGGCTTTGAAGGCTGAGAAGATCTTCACGATCTCATCGACAACGGTGTCGTCGGGGACGAGGTCTTTGTAGATGTAGGCTAGTCGGTTGCCGAGCCATCCGCCTCCGGCGAACAGGGTGTACTTGTTCTTCGCCTTTCCAACCAACGCGAGATCGGCGTTGTAGGGTCGGGCGCAGCCATTCGGGCAACCGGTCATGCGGATGGTGAATCGCTCTTTGTCCAAGCCCAATTTGGCGAGAGGTTCTTCCAAATCATCGAGAATACTGGGGAGTCGACGTTCACTTTCCGTGATCGCCAATCCACAGGTCGGCAGTGCCACACAGGCCATCGACCATCGCCGCACGGTGCTGGTCTCCTCGGTCAGGGGAACCCGATGATCTTGCAACAGTTGAATGAGCTTCTCTTTCCCATCCGGATCAATGTCGGTGAAGATCAGGCTTTGATGACCTGTCATTCGGATTTCGGTTCCCAGTTCGTGACAGACGACACGAATTGCCGCTTTCAGTTGGCATTGTTCGTTGTCATAAACTCGACCGTTCTCGATATTCAGTCCATAGGACCATTTGCCATCGCCCTGTTCCTGCCAGCCCATGTGGTCGTCGAAGCCGTGCACGTCGTCCGGGGTGCAGTCAGGTAAAGACTCACCAAAGTACTTTTCAACCTCGGCACGGAATCGTTCGATGCCCCAATCGTGAATGAGGTACTTCATGCGAGCCCGTTTACGATCCGCTCGATTACCGTTGTCTCGCTGAACTTTGAGGATTGCCTGGCAAACTCCGATGACTTGTTCCGGTGTGACAAAGGCCATTCGTTTGGCGAGCGCCGGAAATGTCTTGGCTGCTGAGGGAGTCGTCCCCATACCTCCGCCGACGAGCACGTTGTAGCCCGTGATTGAGCCATCCCGAACAACCGCGATCAGGCCGAGGTCTTGCGTATAGATATCGATGCAATTGTCTTCGGGAAGGGCAATCCCGACTTTGAATTTGCGGGGCAGATAGGTCGGCCCGTAAAGTGGCTCCACGACGCCGCCGCCTTCAAGTGTCTTTTCCTCCGTTTCAGGATCGGTCACCCATAGCTCATGGTAAGCCTGGGTGTTGGGAGCTAATGCTGCTGTCAATTCATCGGTCAGTTTTTCCAGCTCTGTGTGGACTCCGTCACATCGTTTTGCCGGGCAGCACATGATGTTTCGATTGACGTCGCCGCAGGCCGCCAAGGTGGACAGAGCGATTTCGTTGATCCGCTTGATCGCAGGCCGTAGATCGGATTTCAGCACGCCGTGCAATTGGATCGTCTGTCGCGTCGTGATCTTCATGGTCGCGTTGCCAAGCTCGTCACACATGTCGAGCATCGCCAGCATTTGGTCCGAGCGAATCCGGCCACCCGGAATCCTCAACCGCACCATCATCGAGTACGCTTTGCCACCGCCGGTTTTTTTCGCCGCCAGCCGGGCATCACGGTCATCCTGTTGATAGGTACCATGGAATTTGAGTAATTGGAGATTGTCTTTATTGAAATGATCCGTCGATCCGGCGATCTCCTCGCCGATTGTGCCGCGGAGGAATTGACTTTCCTCTTTGATCGTTTCCACGGGGCTCAATTTTGGTGCATCGGTAGACATCGAGACACAAATCCTGTGTGATTTCGTTTTCAAGTATCGGGCAGGGCCGCCGAATCAGCTGTTTTGATTCTGATTACGGCTGGTTGGCGTCCACGCGTCAGCAGTACCGCTGACCTCCCGTATTTGGATTCCCGCAAACAAGGTGGTTTAGGCAACTCGTGCGGTTGAAACTATAGCGACCACTGCCAAACCCCACTATGGCGATCCTTTAATCAATAGCCAAGAGAGAACTGATGACTGCTGAACTTCTGGATGGGAAACGAATCGCGGGCGAGATTCGCGAAGAGGTGGCTGCTGAAGTGCGTGAATATGTCCAGGCAGGCGGCCCTACGCCCTGTTTGACGGCCGTCCTCGTGGGAGAAGATCCCGCTAGTCAAGTCTATGTTCGCAACAAGAGCAGGGCTTGCGAGAGGGCTGGGATCGATGGCAGGACCCTTCGCCTGCCAGCCGAAACAAGTCAGCAGCAGCTAGTTGATACTGTTCTCGAATTAAATCGTGATCCGCAGGTTCACGGAATCCTCGTGCAATTGCCGCTGCCAGCGGGGGGGAATGGTGGAACAGGCTTTGACGAGCGAGCAATTTTGGATGCCGTTGACCCCCTGAAGGATGTTGATGCATTCTCACCAGTCAATGTGGGGCTGCTGATGCAAGGACGTCCGAGATTTCTGCCTTGCACGCCACACGGGATTGTCCAGTTACTGCATCGGCAGCAGATCTCCCTGGCTGGCAAACAGGTTGTGGTTGTTGGTCGCAGTGACATCGTCGGAAAACCGATGGCGATGATGTTGGCTCAGCGAGAAGGATCATGTGGTCGAGAAGTTGCCAACGCGACCGTGACCCTTGCCCACAGTCGCACTCAGAATCTAGCGGAGGTTTGTCGAACTGCTGATTGTTTGATCGCAGCGGTTGGTGTGCCCGAGATGATTCGCGGAGAGATGATTCGCGAAGGGGCTGTCGTGATTGATGTCGGGATCAATCGAGTCGGCGACAAACTGGTCGGCGATGTCGCTTTTGACGAGGCGAAGGAAGTCGCTTCTGCCATCACGCCAGTGCCAGGCGGGGTTGGTCCACTGACAATCGCGATGCTACTGCACAACACGCTGCTGGCCGCCAAGTTGCAACACCCTGCAGTTTAAATCGTGGTTTAAATTCTGGTGCTCGAGGTTGAACCTGCGAGTGTTGCAAGCGGGACTGCCGGTCGCCTTGTCAGCCAGGAATCCTTTTGACGTCTAGCAGCGGTCCAGCAGATGCATCTTCTGGACCGTTTAATTAGTGATAACCTTGCAGTTGAGAATTCTTGCTAGTGGGTGTACTCGGCTACTTCGCCTTGGTGTACCCGTTGGGATGCGATTGGTGCCACCGCCACGCGGTTTCGACAATCGACTTGACGTCGGTGTATCTCGGGGACCATCCCAGGATTTCCTTTGCCCGGCGGGCATCCGCAATCAGTTCATCGGGATCACCAGCGCGGCGAGGCCCGATGATTTCTGGAATCGGATGGCCGGTCACTTCTCGACAAGCTTCCACAATTTCGCGAACGCTAGTCCCCTGCCCGGTTCCCAAGTTCACACAGATCCCCGCTCCCGGGCTTAACTTTTCCAATGCCTTCAGGTGGGCATCGCCAAGATCATCGATGTGAATGTAGTCGCGCACACAAGTTCCATCTTCGGTGTTGTAGTCATTACCGAAAATGGTGATCTTGTCGCGTTGACCGAGTGCGACTTGAAGCACGATGGGGATTAAATGGGACTCAGGATCGTGATCTTCCCCGATCGTTCCATCGGGGTGCGCACCGGCGGCATTGAAGTATCGCAACGCGGCATAGGCAAAGCCGTAGGCTGCTGCGTAATCCGCGAGTGCCTGCTCAACCACCAGCTTGGTAAACCCATACGGATTGATCGGGCATTGCGGGGTCTCTTCGGGAATCGGAACGACATCGGGTTGCCCATACGTCGCCGTGGTGCTGCTGAAAACCATCTTCTTGACGTCCGCTTCCCGCATCGCTTCCAAAAGATCGAGTGCAGCAACCACATTATTGCGGTAGTACAGGGCAGGATCATTTACCGATTCATTCACCAAGGCGAAAGCAGCGAAGTGCATCACGGCGTCGATTTGCTTTTCACGCAGCGTTTGCACCACCTTCGGCCGATCGCTCAATTCTCCCTCAATTAACAGACCGTTTGGGACGGCTTGTCGATGCCCGCGGGACAAATTGTCATAGACCCAGACCTGATGTCCTGCTGCGATTAAAAGACGTACTGCGTGTGATCCAATGTAACCGGCACCACCAACGACTAAGACATTCATATTAACTGTTGTTCTTTTCGTAGGATGAATAAACGTCACAGCCGAGCGTGGTTCGGCGTATCGATCAGCGGAATGCCGACAATGAAATGGAAGCGGGTTTTTGCATTCTTTGACCACCTAGCCCTAGTTATTCAGTTTTGGCGAAACGAATCACCAAACTTCAGCAGTTACAAAAAACTGGGCCGTCATCCATTGCGGTTCGTGCAACCGAAGCGGTTTGTAGCGACTTTTTCGATTACCTCCGTGGCGAGTGCCACCTGGCCGCGAATACGGTCTCTGCGTACGGTCGAGACATCCAGCGATTTGTCACTTGGTTGGGTAAGAGAAGACTGGGCAAGTTGTCTGTGGCCGATCTATCTGACTTCGTTGGAACGTTGCATGAGTCTGGTTTAGCACCGGCGTCGGTGGCTCGCAACGTCGTGGCAGTTCGGACGTTTTTTAAATTCTTACAACTCGAGGGAATCGTTCGTAAGAACCCTGCGGAAATGCTCGCCACCCAAAAGATGTGGCAACGGGTTCCGGGGGTCATGTCGCACCGACAAGTCGAGGCGTTTTTGGCCGCGCCGCGCAAAAGCGACGCTTTCTGGCAGCGGGATTTGGCGATGCTGGAAGTCTTGTACGCAACGGGTTGCCGAGCTTCCGAAGTCTGCTCGTTGAAAGTCCGCGATCTGTCACTTGGTGAGCGACATTTAAAGTGCGAGGGAAAGGGAGGAAAACAACGGATGGTGCCCGTTGGGTCGCGTGCGATTCAATCGATCGAACGCTACTGTGAACAGCTGCGTGGCGAATTGGCTGGTCGGGCAACGCATCCGCCAAATGAACTCTTTTTGTCTCGAACTGGCAAGCCGCTCGATCGCATCCAGTTGTGGCGACTCGTCAAGCGTTACGCCGCCCGTGCCGGGATGGATAAGGAAATCAGTCCTCACAGCTTGCGGCACAGTTTTGCAACGCATTTACTTGCTGGCGGAGCCGATCTAAGAATGGTGCAAGAGATGCTTGGGCACGCCAGTATTCAGACGACCCAAATCTATACTCATGTCGAGCACTCAAAACTGAAGCGTGTCCATCAGCAATTTCATCCTCGTGCATGAGACACCGGTTCCGCAGTGGTGACTTTGTCAGCCAGTTTATGGTCAGCCAATTCGCGAGCGGAGACGATCTGATCGGTGTAGGTGACTAGGTGTGGCTTACCATTGGATTGTGGTCCAGAGTTCCGAGTCGATTCCTCCACTGGCAACTTTCGGGCGCGTGATCTGATTTGGTTTGTCTCGGCCAATTTTGATTGTGTGTGTGCCTTCGGCGTAGACTGGTGGACGAAACCGATCTCCTTGCGTCCGCACGGTGTACAGCACTTCGCCGGTCGCATCATGGATGACTTGCACGACAGGAGACTTAGTACCGCGAAAGCGGAGTTCGGGAAGATAGCCGAGCACTTTGCGACCATCATTGTCTTGCATCTTGATGGTGATTGGCCAGCCAGGGAATTGCGCTTCGTCTCCCTCGTCGACACTTGAGAACCGCGGCCAACATTCGAACATGATGGTGCGATCGAGTTTGTTGAAGCGAACGATTCCATGGCCATCTGCCCGTTGGGTTTCGTCGGTGCGATCTTCTGGATTGGCGTACGCGATCATCCGCATCAAATTACCCAAGCCGTCTTCGTATTCCCCGGTCCACTGCAGCGGGCTGTTATTGACTGGGTTGGGTCCCGCTTGTTCATCTTCTGGGTGCCACCAGCGACCGTAGATCGTATTCACGATGGCGGGCGAGGTGAATCCGAAGGGGCCGTCGGAGGGAGAGTCGATTCCATGCTGAACGACGACTGACAAGTGTTGGTCACCGCATAGATGGGCCGCCCAAGCGGAGCGGATTCGTCGCAGCGCTTCTTGGCGACCGGTTTGTGGCCAACCGTTGCAGTCCAAATCGGCGAGCAACCGATTCTTGGGTGAGCCATGCAGGTGGACCGCTCCACAAAAGGCTGTTTGGCTGAGAACCGTTTTCATCTCTGCTCCTGTCCAATCGCTACTCCAATTCTCCAGAAACTTCAGTTGGCGATCACCAAGTAGTTTCAAACCGGGCAAGTCGACGGCGGAGCGATCGTAGGAAGGATCGTTGATGTGGTCGGGCCGCGGACCCATTTTGGGAATCTTTCCCTCCGGGCCACTTTTGAATTTGCGGTCTTCGAGAATGGCAAAATCGATGCCGCCGACGCGAAGATTCGTATAGTAGACGCCGATGTCTCGTTCGATCGGAGTCGGGTCATATGGATCGGGCAGATGCCAAGTTTGGCAGCGCTGAACCATGTTCACGTATTCAGCTGGAAAGAAGAAACCGCCGGCTGGACCGGCAGTCGTTTTTGCCTTCTTGCCGTTTTCACCCCAAATGTTTGCTTGTCCAACGTCGTGATCATCGGGGATCGAAATCACCGGGCGATCTTTCAGAACATCACGGAACTGGATGCCGAACTCGATCCAGCCGAAAGTGTGCTGTGTGTGGTGATAGGATTGATCACCAGCAAAGAACAGCAAGTCGGGATCCTGCTTGATTAAGTTTTCAATCATTCGCGGTCGCGGCCCCGGCGTGCGACTGCTGTTGCAGGACAACGAGCCGACGACGATGACGTCTTTGTCGATCGGGTCCTTGCGGATCAGTCCTTCAAAGGTCGCCTGATCGCCGTGTCGCAAGCGGTACTTTACGTTTCGCGTGTTGTCCCAGTCATCGATTCGGAAATGCGCAGACCAACCCGGGTATTGAACTTTCTCTGTTAATCCGCTCGTCCATGCTTCGCCCGGGTATTGAAAATCAAGATGGACTTCACGAGATTCTTCGGGAAGAAGTGGATAGAGCTGGGCGGTCAATTTCAGTGTGCCGCGATCATGCGCATAAACTGCGAATGCGAGCACTTCTTCCCGAGGGACCATCAGTCTTGGTGGCTGCTTATTCTTTCTCTTTCGGGTCCACCACTGGTCGGTGGCATCTGAGTCAAGCTTTGGAAAGTTCGGCCCAAACGGTTGCGCCGGTTCCTGGGTCAAGCCGATCGCCAGTGAACAGAAAGCAAACAGTGCAACGGCGGATAAGCGAAGCATGGGTTCCTCGGTCAGAAGAAGAAAGACGCAGATGATGGGCGACGATCAATCGCCACACCCAAACCAGACCGAGATGATAACCCTTTCGATTAGCCGTTGGGCCAATCTGGATCAGCAATTTGATGGTTCATTTTCGACAGCCTCGCTTGCGTGTCGAGCATCCGCTGCCATGCGGTCACCTTCAGCATCACTTCTTGGCTGCTCTCATCGATCCGTGCTGACTCAATCAATCGCTGAAGCCGATTTTGGAGATAATCCAGGATTTCGCAGAGTTGCGCTTTTTGACCGGGGGATAAATCATCGGGAACCGAGGGGACCTCTTGTGCCTGAATCACTTCGGCTGGGTAGGGTGATTTTGGTTCCGAATCGAATGCAATCGCGAGCGAGCTTTCGGAGGATGACATCTGCCCCATGGTCGGATTTTCAGAACCCATGGCTGCCAGGCGGGCCGCGATCTGAGACTCGGATCCGACGAGCATCAAGCTTCGTCCGACGGAGATTAAGTCACCATGCCGCAAAATCTTAAGCTGGCATTCAACACCATTGACCTTGGTACCGTTGGTACTGTCCAGATCGGTTAGCACCAAGCGGTCGTTGTCGCGTTGTACTTTGAAGTGACAACGACTGACGCGCTCATCGTTGAGCTGGATGTCATTCCCCTCCTCACGTCCCACCGTCAACGGCGTCTGAAGGTCATCATAAACCTTCCCGCGATCGGCTCCGTGGAGGATTTTCAGGGTCACGCCCGTCATGGGGCACTCCGCAGAGGCAAGGGAAAGAATAAGGCTAGCCGGCCATATTAAGTATAGACGCCGGATGGCACTGAGTCAGTGTCGGGTTGGAGAAACGGGTGGGAACTATTTGTACCGAAGCGTTTCAGCAAGTTCATCGGGGCAAATTGTATTATTCGGCCTGTGCGATTACGCACTTCAGGTAGTTGGTTTCGGGGCAGGAAATCGCCACCGGATGGTCGGGTGAGGGACCTCGGTTTTCGAGGAGGATCAAATCGCGTCGTCTCCGTCGCCCAACATCGGCCAGCATGTTTAAGAAATCGGCTCTTGATACTCGGCCTGAGCAGCTGCATGTAATTAGCACACCACCCGGTGGAAGGAGGTCAACGGCCATCGAATTGAGTCGCCCGTAAGCCCTCAGAGCGCTCTCGGTCTGGTGTCGCGAGCCCGCGAATCGGGGTGGATCAAGAATGACCGCATCAAACGTTTCGCCTTGTTCAGAGAGCTGTTTGAGCTCCTCAAAACAATCCTGGCGTCGAAATTCGACATTTTCGATGTTGTTTCTAGTGGCAGCGTCGCGAGCCGCCTGGAGGGCATTTTCGGAAGAATCGATGCCGACAACCGATGCGGCCCCTCGTTTCGCAGCAACCAATCCAAATCCGCCGGCATAACAGCACACATCTAAGACGCGTCGCCCCGCCAGATAACCCGCAGCGGCGATTTGATTTAAACGCTGGTCGAGGTAGCCTCCCGTCTTCTGCCCGCCTCGCAGGTCCACCGCCAACTGCAGGTCGTTTTGGCGGTACAGGACCGGCTCACTTAGTTCCGTCCCTCGATACCATTCGGCTAGCGGGTCGATCCCCTCATGTTTTGCGGTTTTGGCATCGACGCGAACCATGATGGCTCGGGGTTCGAACCTCGCTTGCAAATGATCGAGTATCGCTTCCCGCCACCGAAGAATTCCAGCAGAGGTGAACTGGACGCCAAGGCAATCAGCGTAGCGATCAACGATCAGACCGCTCAGCAAATCGGATTCGCTGAAAAGTATTCGCTCGGCCCCCTCCGGATCGAGTGGTTCGATCAGGCGACGGCGGTTGATCGCGGCATCAATCCGAGCTTGCCACAAGGCGGGGCCCAGCTCCACCGAGCGGTCGTAAGCGTACAGGCGGACGCGAAGCCGGCTGGCTGGGTTGATCACACCACGGGCGATCCAATTCCCGTCGTGGTCGAGCAGATCCACGACCTGTCCACAGGCCAACTCACGGCCATCTTCCGCGAGTGCATGCGCGTGAACCCACGGATGGCGTGACAAAAAAGGAAACTGCCGCGAGGGTTTGAGTCGCAGCGGGCAGGGTTGGTCAAGATCGTTCATCAAGGCTCTCTTCGACAACACGCGGAAAGGGGTTCAGCCCAAATTCTCTCTCAGCAATCTCATCGGGGAGCAGCAATCTCAGCGGAGAGCCGGGCGGTAGCCGCGCCGGGAGCCTTTAACTCCACAGCTTGTAGCATCGTTGAATTCGGTGCAAGTCGTCAAAAACAGCGATTTAGGGGTGCAGTCGGATCGGGTTCAGGTCGATATATTGACTTTCTGCTACCCTGCTTTCGCTGACCGCATCGTCGTGAAACAATAAGTGGTTGGCAGCTTGAAATTCCCACACGTGTTCTGTTTTGATCGCTACGAGGCCACCACTATGACTCACGTTGTTGCCGAGCCATGCAACGGATGCAAATACACTGATTGCGTCGTCGTTTGCCCCGTGGAATGTTTCTACGAGGGCGACCAAATGCTCTACATCCACCCTGAGGAATGCATCGACTGCGAAGCTTGCGTTCCCGAGTGCCCTGTCGAAGCAATCTTCCACGAAGATAATGTTCCCGATGAGTGGAAAAACTATCTGGAACTCAACGCTGAGAAGTCTGAGTCCGGCGATTGCCCGGTCATCACGGAAAAGAAAGAGCCACTGGCGGATGACTAGTGAGCACGGGGGACGGCCAACCAGGCCTGACTGCCGCTGAACCAATCAAATTGTCCAATTAGAAAGCCCGGTGAGCTATCCGCTCGCCGGGCTTTTTTCTTTTCAGTCGAGATCACACGTCCGCTTGTCACATCGCTCGGTGGGTTTGATACCTCTGCCTTTGCGCAACTTCGAAAGACCTCCCCGGCTCGCGGTACGGCCTCTGGCTCAACCGGTTGCCGGCAGAAACGTCTTCCAGCAGTCGTAACGCGGATCGCCCATGCTCTGGGCGAGAATCGGATTGACGCGAGGTTTGCCCGGCCGCGATAGCAGGTTCATTCGTGCTTGCTTGGGAGTTCGCCCACCCTTCCGGCTGTTGCAGCGCAAACAACAGCAGACAATGTTCTCCCACGTGGTCGGGCCGCCGTGCGAGCGTGGAATGACGTGATCCAGACTCAGCTTCTGTGCTGGCTCGGCTTTGCCGCAGTACTGGCACGTGTGGTCGTCGCGAGCAAATAGGTTCTTGCGGTTGAAGCGAACGGTTTGAAGCGGCATCTTATCGAATCTTGTCAAACGCACGATTCGTGGAACTTGCAGTTCAAAGCTGACCGCCTGGATGTATTCTTCTCCCGGCTGTTTTTCCAGCGAAGCGAGTTGGCTTAGTTCGCACCAGCACTCGAAGTCGTAGCTTGCATATTGCCCCTGATCATTATCGATCACCTCTGCGCACTGCCGATAGAGCAACGTCAAAGCCCGCCGTACATTGACGACTCGAATCGCCATGTAGAAGCGATTCAAGACGAGGGCGTTCGTGTCGAGTACAGTTTGCGACATGTTGCTGCGGTCCTTTCGTTTTGGTTCTCGACAGGTTTGCGGACGGACGGGTTTGCGGGCGTTCGGGCGGATTGAACCGCGGACGAGCTGCACAACAGTGTAATGGCATCCGCTGTGATCTTGTCGGAACGATGGCTCCCGGCGACACTGGATACGATCGAGCTTGGTTTCCGGGCGAGCGGTTTGAAACTGGGGTGCGGAAAGCTCTGTGGGGTTGAACTGCTCGAGGAGCACGCGTTTCAGGGTGATGAGAAAACTTGCGGTTTTTTCGGACCTATCGCCCATTTCGGGGCAACCCTGTCTGTCTGGTCAACCGCTTCGACACGCCAAGAGCAACATCAGGTTCACCCGTTTTGTGGCACGTGGTAACAGCGATCCGGTTGCCACTGGGAGATAAATTCCTTGAATATCTATGAATGGAAATGGATGGTCGGCCAAGCGACCGGTGATGCGGCTGGTTGGTTCGAAGGGTTTGATTTTTCTTGGCTCAACCCTGCCGGCGACGTGTTGCTGGCGGTTTCGCTGGTATTTGCCTGCATCATCCTGTGGGGACTCAACCTGATTGCCCTGCCAGGAAATTGGCTGGCTGTTTTGTTGTTGGCGTTGTACGCGTGGCTGGGACCCGAACAAGGACGGGCGGCAATCAGCGTGACCCCTGTGATTGCTGCCGCGATCTGCGCGGTCGTCGCGGAAATTCTCGAATTTGCGGCTGGAGCACTCGGCGCGAAGCGTGCGGGAGCCAGTCGTAGAGGCACCATCATGGCGGTTCTCGGATCGATGATTGGGGCGGTTCTGGGAGCTGTCCTCGGTCTGCCGATACCGATCATTGGCCCTGTTTTGGCCGCGATCTTGTTCGCCGGGATTGGGGCGACCGCGGGAGCGATGTACGGGGAATGGACCGATGGCCGATCCTGGAAAGAAAGCTGGGCGGTTGGGCATGCTGCTTTTTGGGGACGCACCTTTGGAACGCTGGGTAAAGTCAGTGTTGGGGCGATCATCGTGATCATCGCGATGTTGGCGGTGATTTTTTAAGCGTTCGCGAAACGTCGAGTTTGGCTGCGTATCTGCGATCTCCGGTCTTGCTCCCAGGCGGTAATCGCACGAGACGGCGTTCGTTCGTTTACTGTTTGTTTCACGCTGACGGGGCTTTAAGCGTTCTTTGCCAGGATTCTGCTGCGATTACGCTCCGCTCCCGCACGAGGCCCCCGTTGCGGTGATCTCTTCGGTTTTTCTCGAGCAGGATTGATGGGAAAGCCTAACGGTGAACGAATCAGCCGTTTGGATGCCAGTTGCTAGCATGCGAGTTCGATTGACTTAGACCGAGTAATTTTTCTAGCTTCGCAATGCGAATCACTCGGTTGGGGTCTAGGCGGATCATGTCAAACGAACGGCGAACGCACGATCGGCGTCGGCGAGTCTTGTACTCGACGCATCAAACTGACTCGGCAACAGTTGGTGATTTGGCTCGGATGCGCGAGGCGCGACAACCATCGGCGGTTTACGGGTCTCGAGTGCATCGGCGATTGCGGGCGAGATGGTTCTCTCTTGTTCCAGTCAAACGCAGTTCGATGGCCTTGGTCGCGAGTGTCATTTTTGCGATCAGCAGTTTGCTATGCCTGGGGCACTACGCATCGGTCAGTTGGCCGAGCATTGCAGGCAATCCTGAAATTTCCGGCCCACTGCGATTGGATCAACCCGGCAGTTTTGGTCGTTGGTTCATGGTGATGATGCTGGCTGGGACGGCAGGGCTTTCGTTCTTGATCTATCAATTACGACGTCACCGGAATGACGACTTTGCTGGTCGTTACCGATTATGGCGAACCGTCTTAATCGTCGCTCTGTTGGGTAGCTTGCAAGCTTTGGTGCCCATCATTGATTGGAGCGGTGCCTTGCTCGATTTGGCGTTTGGGCGTCGTGTCGCGTTGGCGGGCGGTGACTGGGTTCGATTGATTGTGTTGTTCGGTGGTGCAATCTTGGTATTGCAAATGTTGGCTGAGATACACCGTTGCCGATTTGCAATGCTGACACTAGGTCTTGGTATCGCTTGTTGGGGAATCGCAGTCGCAGTTCAATGGAATGTGATGGAGGTCACAACGATCGGTCGCTGGGTGTTGGTCACTGCCACACCGTTGATGGCCAGCAGTGCTGTTTTCATCGCAACCATCGCCTACCTGAGAATGCTCTACCGAGAAGTACGGCAGGTGGAAGATTCGGTGTCGATGCGTCAGCGGTGGCAGCGGATGCAGCAGGATCTGTTTGATAAAGATCCTCAGGAAGAAATGGAAAAGGCAGCGAGGGCCAAGTCCGAAAAGTTGGTGCGGCAATCAAAGAGTGAAACAGTTGAACCATCAAGACGTTCGAAGCAAAGTCCGGTGGTTCAGAAACAAGCATCCACCAAGGATGTGGAGCAGGGAACCTCCGAATCCGAAACTGACACAGCCGAGGTGAAATCTACCAAACGAAGTTGGTTCCGGCGTCAAGCAAAAAGCGAGACTGACCGCAGTTCCCGCAAGAGTGAATCCGTTGAATCCAAGTCAGTTGAATCACCAGCCAAGCCGAAGAAAAAACGACGTTTCTCCCTGCGGTTGACTCCGGCCCCACAGCAGGACGAGGTGTCAAAGACTAAGTCAGTCAAAGAAAAGCCTGGCGAGCAGAAGCAACGTGGTAGTTGGCTGAAACGAAAGAAAGGTGCGGAGGAAACTGATGCTGTGGATGTTGTCGATGAAGATCAGTCGAACAAGAAAAGTGGCCGTTGGTGGCGTCGAAATAAACAAGCTGATTCGGACGGTGTTAGCGCTGCAGCCGAAACTGAGAAATCGAAGTCGGGTGGCTGGTTGAGTCGAAAAAAGACGGCAGAGAAAAAGGCCGTCGAGAAAGATCTGGAGCAAGAGGAAGCGATAGAGACGAAGCGAGTCGAAGAGTCATCACCAGAATTTGAGCGGTATGACGAAGCGATCGATTCAGAAGAAATTGATTGGGGTTCACTCAGCAAAAGTGAAAGGCGTCGATTGCGAAAGCAGCTCAAACGCCAGAATCGTGCGGCCTAATCTGCCTGGGAGATGCTTGGTCGAGGGCTGCGGTTGTGTGTCGTCTAGCCTTTGCGCTTCGGGCGTGGCACTTTGCTGCCGCCTTTGACTCCCTTTCGGCGTTTCTTTTGACGCCCTGATGCACTTCGTTGGGAAGTTTGTTCGAATTCGACTTCGGACAAAGGCTTGCCGATATTTTCCTTCAATTGCAACACGCGATCACGCAGCGATGCGGCACGCTCAAATTCCAACGCTTCAGCAGCGGCCAGCATCTCTTGTTCGAGCGAATCGACGTATTCAATCGTGATGTAGGTGGCCTCTCCCGCATCCTTTGCCGCTGCCGTATTGGCCCGATGCCGGGAGGCATCCGCTTCGATTCCGGACCGGATTTTCTTGCGAATCGTTTCCGGAGTGATCCCGTGTTTCTCGTTGTATTTTTGCTGAATCGCGCGGCGGCGTTCTGTTTCGTCGATGGCCAATTTCATCGAATTGGTGACCTTGTCTCCATACAGAATCACTTTTGAATTGGCGTTGCGTGCCGCGCGGCCGATTGTTTGAATCAAGCTGGTTTCGCTTCGCAGGAACCCTTCCTTGTCAGCATCCAAAATCGCGACTAACGAAACCTCGGGTAAATCCAATCCTTCACGCAGTAGGTTGACCCCCACCAAACAATCGAATCTTCCAGCTCGCAGTTCTTGTAACAAGTCCACGCGTTCAAAGGCATCGAGTTCACTGTGAAGCCAGCGGCAGCGGATATTCTGTTCTTGGAGGAAGGTCGAGAGGTCTTCTGCTAATCGTTTGGTGAGTGCGGTCACGAGGACACGTTCGTCACGTTCGGTCCGGATGCGGATCTGTTCCATCAGGTGATTGACTTGCCCTCGGGCGGAGACGACTTCTACCTCTGGATCCAACAGGCCGGTGGGGCGAATGATTTGTTCAACGACCTGCCCGCGGGTTCGTTGAAGTTCGTAGTCACTTGGTGTCGCGCTGACGAAGCAAATTTGACCGGTTCGTTCTTCCCATTCTTCAAATTTCATCGGACGATTGTCCATCGCACTGGGCAGACGGAATCCGTGGCTGACCAGGGTTTCTTTACGACTGCGGTCACCAGCGTACATCGCACGAACCTGTGGGATGGTGACATGTGATTCGTCGACAAACGTGATGAAATCATCGGGAAAGAATTCATACAACGTGTCGGGGGTAGCACCCGGTGGTTTACCAGACAGAGGGCGTGAGTAATTCTCGATACCCGGGCAATGTCCGACTTCGGCGAGCATCTCTAGATCAAACCGAGTGCGGGCCGAAAGACGCTGTGCTTCGAGTAGCTTTCCCTGTGATTGGAACACTTCCAGCTGTTGCGCGAGCTCTTCTCGAATCACTCGCAGTGCACTTTGGATTCGATCCTCCGGCATGACAAAGTGCCGGGCCGGGTAAATGTAAATATGGTCCAGTGTTTTGATCGTCTCGCCGGACAGCGGCTTGATGATCGAAATTTGTTCAATCTCATCTCCCCACATTTCGATCCGGTAGGCGAATTCTTCGTAGCTTGGCCAAAGTTCGATCGAGTCGCCTCGAACGCGGAACTTTCCCCGCTCAAAAGAGACGTCATTCCGCTCGTACAGCACATCGACCAATTTCAACAGCAGGTGGTCACGTCGTGTTTGCTCGCCGCGGTGAAGAGCGACCACCAATTCCTTGTAATCCGATGGCGAACCAAGCCCGTAAATACTGCTGACCGAGGCGATGATGACGACATCGCGGCGGCTGACAAGCGAACTGGTCGTCGCGAGTCGCAACCGATCAATTTCTTCGTTGATCGATGCGTCTTTTTCGATGTAGACGTCCCGCTGCGGAATGTAGGCTTCGGGCTGGTAGTAGTCGTAGTAGCTCACGAAGTAGTGAACTGCATTACTGGGGAAGAATTCCTTGAACTCGCTGTATAGCTGTGCAGCCAGCGTTTTGTTGTGGCTCAATACCAAGGCGGGGCGGCGCAGGTTGGCAATGACGTTGGCCATCGTGAACGTCTTGCCGGTCCCCGTCGCGCCCAACAAAGCCTGTGTTTTTCGCCCCGCCAAAAAACCTTTCGTCAACGCCTCAATCGCTCGGGGCTGATCGCCGGCGGGCGGAAAAGGCTGTTGCAGTTCGAAGGGGGCAGGCGTTAGTTCCGACGATGATTCAGACATTCCATTATCGTACCGCAGGGTCCACCATGGATGCCATGATGCGTCCGGTGCCAATGACTACGGTTGGTCAATTACTCTCGTTGGTCAGTGTTCGGGGTTAAGCCGGCAACACAGTAAGGGCTGATTTGCCGCAGCGTCTGTTGGCCGATTCCATGGACTCGATCTAAAGCTCGAACCTCGGCGAAGTCGCCCAACCGTGTTCGGTTCTCCACAATTCGTCGAGCCAGCACTGGGCCAACCTGGGGCAGGATTGATAGCTCCTGGGGAGACGCTTGATTGATATCGATCTGTAGCTTGCCCAGAATCGGTGGTAACGGGGCGGGAGTTGACCACCACAAAATGATCAGCACCGAATGTAGCAAGATCGCCACCGCTGCAAGCGAAGATTGCAAACCCTGCTTTCGGTTGTTGATCAGCGACCGATCCGGTCGCTGCCTGTTTTGATGATCCACCCTGCCCCTTTGCCCCCAAACTCGACAGATTCAACAGCAGAGACCGAGCTGGGGTCGCGCTGACCCTCCCGAAATGCTGTTCGTCCCGGTAGGATAGCGCGCGGGATATCGGATACGCAATCCACCCTGCCACTTCGTCCTTGGAAACTGCTCAACCATGGCCCACCAAGATTATCGCACTGTGACCGTCAGCGACGAATTGGAGCATGATTTGCGGGCGATCGTCCGTCTGGCGATTGCCGAGGACCTGCGGGATGCGGTCGATTGGACAACGGTCTGTCTGATTGACGATCAAACACGGGGAGGATGCCAGATCGTTCCGAGAGAACCTGGCGTTGCGGCAGGGGTGGCGATGTTGCCGTGGATCGTCGATGAATTCGATGCCGACCTCGAGCAGGAAGCTTACCTCGCTGATGGAGAGCCGCTCATCCCGGGTCAGCCGATTGCACGGTTGCGTGGGAATGTGCGTGATTTGCTGACCAGTGAGCGAACGATACTCAACATCCTGTCGCGGCTGTGCGGGATTGCGACCCTCACCCAGCATTACACCAAACAGATCCCGTCAGGTTCTGCGCGGTTGTACGACACTCGTAAAACGACTCCCGGATGGCGATTGATGGAAAAATACGCAGTCCATTGTGGTGGTGGCCATAACCACCGTAGTGGTTTGCATGATGGATTCCTGATCAAGGACAACCACTTGGCGTTGGCCGGTGATGCGGACGGTCCAATGCCAGCGGGGAAGGCGGCTGAGCGGGCGATGCGGTGGCGAGACGCGACGATCGAAAGAATGCAGGCACCAGGGATCGTTGAGGTCGAGGTCGATTCGATCGAGCAATTAAGGGATGTTCTTCCGCAGCATCCTGACATCGTTTTGCTCGACAACTTTTCGGTTGAATCACTGATCGAGGCGGTATCAATTCGGAACAAGCTAGCGTCTGAGGTCGAGCTGGAGGCATCGGGCAACGTTAGAATCGATACGATCGCGCAAATCGCCGCAACCGGGGTAGAGCGAATCAGCAGTGGTGCTTTGACGCACCAAGCGACGTCGCTTGATCTTGGTTTGGATTGGTTTGACAGTTCAGCAAGCTAGGATTTCCCGATTTGGTTGCCGTAGTGGTGATCAAGCTGGGCTCTTATCAAATCGCGATCTCTCAGTCATGCACTTGGGCACTTCCATCACAACGCAGCAGCGTTGGTTAGACTTCGTTCATCCTCTTCTAGACGCGATGTCGGTTTTGGCGGCACTGGCTGCCGCCCGTTGGTGCAGCGGTCGTGACATGAGCACGCTGACGTTGTCCATGGGTTTGGCTGCCGTCGTATTGTTTTTGCTTTTGAGTCAGCTGACCGGACTGCTGCGTCGCTGTGACGGTGGTTCAGCTGATCGCGAGATGTTACGGGTCGCCGTCACTTGGATGCTGACTCTGCTCGCTTTGGCAGCGATCGGCTTTGTTACGCGTGGCAGTCAGCATTTTTCGCGAGCAGTGATTCTCAGCTGGGGGTTTTTGGCTCCAGCCACGCTGGGGTTACAGCGAATGTGCGTTCGCATCTTGCAGGAAGAGTTTTTGCGACGTGGGATCGGTGCCCGGAAAGTCGCCATCGCTGGGCACAATTTGCTGGGCCGTCAGACCCAAAGAAATATCGTTGGTCAGCCCTCTCTCGGGTATCGTTTTGTCGGTTTTTACGATGATCGAAGCGAATTTCGTGAGTCAGCCGGCGAAGCAGATGAAACGTCCAATTCCGTTGATTCGATCGAGGAATTGCCGCTGAAGGGTGATTTGTCCACCTTGGTCGATGCGGCGCGGGACGGCGAGATCGATACCGTGCTGATCACACTACCGATGCGGGCCGAAGAGCGAATTAAATTTGTCCTCAACGGCCTCAGTGACACCACTGCATCGGTCTATATCGTTCCTGATTTCTTCGTGTTCGAATTGTTGCACAGTCGTTGGACGAATATGGGGGGACTACCAGCGGTTAGTGTGTTCGAGAATCCGTTGTTTGGCGTGGACGGCTCGAGCAAGCAAATCGCTGACACGATGCTGGCTACATTAGCTTTGATCGTGGCCTCCGTTCCGATGCTGCTGATCGCGATCGCAGTCAAGGTATCTTCGCGAGGCCCAGTGTTTTTTCGGCAACGGCGATATGGATTGGATGGACGCGAGATCCTTGTTTGGAAGTTTCGTTCGATGAGCACGTGTGACAATGGACCGGTCGTCAATCAAGCGATGAAGGACGACCCTCGCATCACACGTATCGGGGCGATCTTACGAAGAACCAGCTTGGATGAGCTGCCGCAGTTGTTCAACGTGATGGATGGATGGATCGATGTCACTCGTAGGCCCGCGGCCTCATGCGGCCGCGCACAACGAACAATACAGGAAACTCATTCGCGGCTACATGCTCCGCCACAAAGTCAAGCCGGGGATCACCGGCTTAGCACAAATCAATGGTTGCCGCGGTGAAACTGAAACGCTCGACAAAATGGCGCGGCGTGTTGACTGGGACCACCATTACATTCGCACATGGTCGCTGTGGTTGGATTTGAAGATCTTATTCCAAACCGTTTTTGTCGTTTTGAAGCAAGAGCAGGCTCACTAAAGGATTCCGCTTCTCCGTCAGGTCTCATGAACCAGGATCCCACTGCACTGCTCTTCTGTCTCTGGCCGATCTCAGTGAGTTCTGTTCTCACTGGAACACAGTTGGCCGGAACACTGACGCGGTTGCCCTGTTTGTGCCCCCAGAGTTAGTGTCCCCAGAGTCATCTGCGTGGGCCGCGAGTCAGAGTTGATGGCCGAATGTTCGCTTCGGCCATCGCTCAAATTCGGACTAGCGATTCCCTTTGCTCAGTCGTCGCCGCCGCCAAACAGCATCAACAGGTAGTAAGCTAAGGTCA
Source organism: Rubripirellula sp. (assembly GCA_029245125.1). GTDB lineage: Bacteria > Planctomycetota > Planctomycetia > Pirellulales > Pirellulaceae > Rubripirellula. The sequence continues at coordinate 1,225 of JAQWPZ010000257.1, read as the reverse complement.
TGACGCCCTGCAATGTCGCAGCAACGTAGGTCAATGCTGCCGCGTTGAGTACTTTGGCGACGTATTGCTCTTCGTTTCCGGCGATGATGCCTTGGGCGACCAGTTCTCGTCTCGCTCGATTGCTGGCGTCGAACTCGACTGGCAGATTGATCAGTTGAAAGAAAACGACAGCAGCGAAGCAGGCGACGCCGAGCATTAACAAGGCAGGGAATTGGAAAATCATTCCGCCGAACAGCAAACCAAAACTAGCTTTTGACCCGAAGTTGGCGACGGGGACCGCCAGGTTACGAATCACTAGCGGTGCGTAAGCACCAGCGTCTTGCAACGCGTGTCCCGCCTCGTGACAGGCGACGCCAACTGCGGCCATCGAATGACCCTGGTAGACATCGGGACTCAGCCGAAGAACTTTTCCCTGAGGATCGTAGTGATCCCCCAAGTGGCCTTGAATCGGTTCGATCGCAACGGAGTTCAATCCCGCATTGTCGAGCATTGTTCTCGCGGCTTGCGCTCCAGACATCCGTGTAGGAACTTCGCTCATTTGGGAAAACGCTGTTTTAACCCGTCGCTGGGCATATAGTCCCAACAGAAACGGTGGGATGACAAACATCAGATAGAACAACATTTTTCTGCTTTACTCCGGTAGCAGGGTGATGGACGAAAAAGTTCTCAGTGTTGGTCGCGTGAATCGAGTCCGGGTCTGGGGCTCGATGCGTCGTCAAAAAGACAGGCCTCTGACTGGTCCTTCCGTGGTGCAAGTATCGCGCCATTCACCGCTTTATGTGTCTCTCGCGTGCCACTAATCACGGGAGGTTGGCGTGACTTTCAGCGAAACTGTTTCTTCGCCTCTTTTAACGACGATTTCGACTTCTTCACCGATTTTTAACGCTTCGATTGCGTACGTGTAATCGTAGATGTCCTCGATTTTTCGTCCTGCTAATTTCACGATAATGTCTCCCCCGGTTACCCCTGCTTTGGCGGCCGGCCCCTCGCCTGCGACGCCGCTCAGCTTCAGGCCTTTCACATCACCGGCGACATAGTCCGGGATGGTGCCAAGGTAAGCGGTCAGGCGTGCTCTTGGGGTTTCTTCGGCGGCTTGACCTTCCTCGAGTTCAATCTTTGGTGGTTGTTCGGTGGTCAATAAGCCTCGTGTGAGCAATCCGAACAGCCGCGAAATCTTTGCAGTCCCGTCGTAGTTCAATTTGTCGGGGGTGTCTCGGGGCGTGTG
>JAQWPZ010000232.1 GCA_029245125.1 Rubripirellula sp. | reverse complement strand
ACGCACGATTCGGCTGCGGTGGGATCCGCCCTGCTCTGCCAAGCGTTCGGACAAAGCATCTGAATACCGCACCAGAAAGGGACTATTGAGTAAAAAGAGCTTTTGAAGTGGTGTCGTGGTTTCGAAGCGACCTGCACTGTGGTTGTTGGGATCCGGGAAATCAAACCGGGCCAGCATTGGATTCAAGTCCATGCGGCTGATTTCGCTGTAAACCGTTCGTCGCTGGGATTTCGGATCATCTGGCTGCAATGATGTTCCACCGACTTGTTGATCCAGTTGACCGCTGACCGCCAAGACCGCGTCTCGGTAGGCCTCGATGCTCATTCGCCTCCGAGGCACTCGCCACAGTAACCGATTTTCAGGATCGATCGCGACGCTTTGTTGATTCACGTTGCTGCTCTGCCCATAGGTTGAAGACAGGACGATTTCTCGTTGCAGCCACTTCAGCGACCAATCGTTTTCCATGAAGCGGACTGCGAGGTCATCGAGTAGCAGCGGATGACTTGGTTTGCTGCCGAGCGTTCCAAAGTTGCTGGGGGTGTCGACAAGTCCCGTGCCAAAGAACTCTCTCCAAACGCGATTGACGATCACTCGTGCCGTTAAAGGATTCGATTGATCCACGATGGCATCTGCTAAATCACCACGGCCGCTCTTGGTTTCGAGAGGTCGCGGTGTGGGCGACAGCACCGTTAAGAAGCGACGCGGTGCCGGTTCGCCCTGTTTGTTCACGTCGCCGCGAATCATCACGTTCAGATTGGTTGCTTTCCCATCTCGAACAATGTGGACCGCATTTTCGGGTTTCTTCGCCTGCCCATCGTTCCCGGTTGCAGCGTCAGGCAGGGGGCGATTGAACATTGTCGTGCTTGCGAAGACTCCCGCCAGCGCATAGTAATCGGCAGTGGGAATTGGATCGTACTTGTGATCATGACAACGAGCACAGGCGACGGTCAAACCCAGCAGTCCACGAGAGACCGTGTCGACGCGATCTTCCCATTCATCGGCCATCACTTCAGGGCTGTTGCGGCGGTAATATTTCGGGCCCAGACCGAGGAATCCTAATGCGAGATGTGCCTCCGGGTCGTCTGGGTAAATCAGGTCAGCAGCCAATTGCAGACGCACAAAATCGTTGTATGGCATGTCGTGCGTCAGAGCGTCGATCACCCAATCCCGATATCGATACGCATTGGGGTACGTGAGCGATCCGTTATTGCCAACCTTATGGGCTTGGTCCTCGGCATACCTTGCTACATCTAGCCACATTCGGGTCCAGCGTTCTGCATGTTGCGGAGAACTCAACAGCCCATCGACCAGTCGCTGTTTCGCCTGGGGATCGGGATCGTTGAGAAAAACTTGAACAGCCTCTGGGCTGGGTGGTAACCCAATCAGGTCAAAGTTGAGCCTGAAAATGTAGGTCGCACGGTCGGCGCTTGGGTTGGGTGTTAGCCCGTCCTGTTCTAGTCTTGCCTGTATGAATCGATCGAGGTCGTTGTTGGCCCAGTGTCGATCGATCACCTGTGGTGGTTGGTGTCGTTGTGGCGTCTGAAAAGCCCATGCGTTGCGGGCTTCTTTCCAGTCGATTTGTTCTTTGGTCGAACTGTTTGAGACAAGCTGATCACGTGGATCTTGGGCTCCCTGTTCGATCCAAGTTTCGAAGTCGGCGATGACCTGTTGATCCAGCGGACCAGCAGGCGGCATTTCAATGTCGTCGTAACGCATCGCCGCCAGCAATAAGCTCTTCTCCGGTTGACCAGGGAGGACAGCTATTCCGCTATCGCCACCACGTCGCATCAACGCGGGGTCATCAAGTCGTAAGCCGCCCTGAACGACCTCCGAGTCAGTTGCGTGGCATTCAAAGCAATGCTCTACCAACACCGGACGGATTTTTCGCTCAAAGAAATCAGACGATTCCTCCGCGAGGCTGGTTCGGGTTCCGCCAATGACAACACAGGCGAACAATAGGCCGACGATGATGCATTTGGTGAGTTTCAGCACGGACGCCAGAGGGTGTGGGGCGGGGAAAGGAGGGACCCTCGATTATAACGACTCTGTTGACTAAATCGAACGCTGGGATTCACCAGTTGCAGTAATTGGCGAGTTGCAGTGATTTGCGAGCAGGTGGGTGCAGATGTCAGTATCGAGCGGTGGCGGGTGCCAATGTTGGTGATACTGCCCGGGGTGGTGCGGATGAGGTGGGTGATGCGGGGAATCTGCATCTCTCGCGGCCGCAGCCATCATCATGCGAGGCGACGTTGGTCTGCTGAGGATTGGCGAGTCGTGTTGACCCGGCCCGTGAGCGACAGGTTTTCTTCATCGATCGCGTTTCAGTTCCCACGCGGGCGTTTCAAGACGGTTCGGGAGTCGCTTGGCTCGTTGATTTGCCGTGGACGTAGCCTTGTGGCATCAGTCGTTCGAGTTTTCCCGTATTTCGTTTCCACATGCCGGTGCGACCAACAATTTCCCCGATACAGGTCAAGGGAACGCCGAGATCTGTTTGACGGATTTGTTTTGCATTCTCTTGATTCATTGTGAGAATCAGTTCGAAATCTTCACCGTCTCGCCAAGCATGTTCCCACGGGGTGCATTCGGTTTCTTTTGCACGTTCGACGGCGTCGGCATGGATCGGAATCGCCTCTGCATCCAGTTCTGCGCCCAAGCCGCTCGACGCGCACAGGCGATCCAGGTCAAGCGACAAACCATCGCTGATGTCGATCGCGGCGTTCACGCAGATTTCGAGTTCTCGAATCCGGGTCGCCAGTTCGATTCGCGGTTGAGGACGGAGGTGTCGCCCCCTCAAGCTACCTCCCACCGCGCCGGATACGAAAATCGCATCTCCTTCTTGGGCACCACTTCGTAGCCATGCCTTGCCATGTGGAACGGATCCGAGCAGTGTCACACTGATCGAGAGTGGTCCGTCGTAAACCGAGATGTCTCCGCCGGCGATCGCTAAATCGTACTGGGCGGCAGCCTCCAAGATGCCTTCATAAACATCTCCAGCGATCCGACTCGGGTTTTGGTTCGGCAGGGCGATCGTGACCAGTATGGATTGTGGTTTGCCACCCATCGCCGCTATGTCGCTTAGGTTAATGGCGATCGATTTGTAGCCAACGTCAGCCCAGCGATTTCCGTCCAATTCAAATCGGCGGCTGTCAAAGTCAGTTCCGTCGATGATTTGATCGGTGCAGGCAACGAGTTGACCGTCGCTAGGATTGATGACGGCCGCATCATCACCGATTCCGACCGCGACTTGAGGCAGTTGGCGGCAGCGGCCACGAAGATATGCCAGGAAAGCTTGTTCCACTGTCTGGGCGTCGTAATGAGGGAGATGGGGTAAGCGTCGCAACCAATGTAGCGGTCTCTTCCAGGGCTACAGAAGCCCACTACCACGAACCTGAAGCTACATGCTTGAACTCTCGAAGCTCACCAAGTCATTGCAAAGGCGAACCAAGGGAGGTAGGTGAGAGCCCGCGCGCCACGGGATACCACGCCGACAATGAGCCTGCCACACCTGAAACGCCTGGCGCGAATGGGGGCTGGGCCGCTCGGCGAACTCGCGTCGCTGTATCTCGCCCACGCGTCGCTGTATCTGGCCAACGTCAGTTCTGTGAACACATCAAGTGCTTAGGCCATCCAACCGCGAGTTTGAAGAAGTTGAGGCAATTGACTTCAGTCGTTTTCACCGACTTGCGTTAACCGAACCGCAAGATCCAACTGTCAACCTCGATATGACAGTCCAGATTGTTCACTGAGCCATGCTTTACGCTCACGGACGCGATCAACAACAGGAGGCTAAAAACGTGTCTCATGTCGACGATCGGTTGTCGGATCGCCAAAGTCGGCGGAGGGATTCGTTGGTAATTCGATTGAGTCATCTCAAATCAGTCCGGTCAGCGTTCCAGTGCTGCTGGCAAATTGATCGGTCTCGATTCCCACCTTTTGAAGCATGCTGACGAAGACATTACACAGCGGTGTGTTGCTGTGTGGGTTGAACGCCAAATGCTGACCATGGCGAAACCCACCACCTGCAAGGATGATCGGGAGGTTGGAGTTGTTGTGGATGTTGGCATCACCCATGTGGCAGCCATAAAGTACCATCGTGTTATCCAGCAGGCTGCCATCGGTCTCCTCGACGGCATTGAGATCCTGGAGAAACTCACCGAACAGTTCCATTTGCTCGGTTTCGATCTCTTCCAGCCGACTCAACTTCACTTCATCCTTACCGTGATGGGAGAGGTTGTGATACCCTCCGAGCGACCGGCCGTCCTCAAATTTCACCCCTGGGGTGCGCACTCCACTCAGGAACAGCGTGATCACCCGGGTCGAATCGGTCTGCAAGGCGAGCCGCGACATGTCATTCATCATGCGTACCATTTTGAAGAACTCTCTCTTGTCCTCGGGATACTCCGGCATCACATCGTCTACCGTGGGCTTGGGCCGAGTTTCCCAGGCTTTTGCCTCGGTGAGTCGCTGCTCGAGGCTACGGACCGCTGTTTGGAATTGATCGATTCGCTCGCGGTCTGAACCGCTTACGCGTTGACTTAGATCCGAGCTCTGACCCATCACGACATCGAGAATGCTCCCCTTTCGTCTCAGCCGTACGAGTTGCGCTTCCATTGTTTTGCGATCGCCTTGGAGAAACATTCGCTTGTAGAGTTCAGCGGCGCTTTTAATGGTGGGAATCTCAACTCCCGCCTGTGTGTAGGACAGGCTCCGCGCATCGTTGATTCCAAGAGAAAGGGATCGGAAGCGGGTTTCGTGTCCAAACTCATTCGCCATCACTTGATCGAGGGAAATCGTGTTGCGAAAACTCGCCCGTCCTGGATGCGGTGCTGCGGTCAGGAAGGTTTTGTCCGCACGGTGCCCCCCGTCGACGCCGGGATGAGAGAGCCCACTGAATACGGTGAACTGCTCTCGGTGCGCCGCGATCTTTTCGAGGTATGGCGACAGGGCATAATCGCTTCCTGGAGTCTCCGGAAAGAAAAGCTTGGGAATAAAGCCCAAATCCTGATTGATGGCGATCATTCGTTTCGGAGATGCCTTTGCTGGATCGGCTCCGAAGGATTCGAGCAGGGGCAGGCTTAGGCCGACACCGGTCGCGTGCAGAAAGGTTCTACGGTTTGTTTTCATTTTCTATTTCCGCAGGAACAATGGGCTTTGAATGATTTCGTGAATGATCGTTCGCACGCCGAATTCGGATGCCCGACTCTTTTCGAGAATCGCCGAAACGTCATCGCGATCCGCGAAACCAACTGGGGCTCCCGTGGCATACACCAAGAGTTGCTCGGTCAAATTGCGTGCAATGGCTTCTTCGTCCTGCAGCAGGAGTTTCTTGAATTGGAGTATGTCGTCGAAGTGCCCGCTCTTGGGGGTCACACCGGAGGGATCGACTTTCTTTCCGATGAAGTGAACAAACTCGTTACCGCTCCGGCCCACTCCCTCGATACGCTCTGATCCCTGTGCGAGTGAGCGGTAGTTCTCTCTCCAGCGCCCCATCACGTCGAAGCTCTCCAACGCGAAGCCCGGAGGATCGATTTTCTGATGGCAACTCGCGCAGGACGCATCTTCCCGGTGTTTCTTCAGCAACTCACGAATCGTCGCTGCACCGCGGATATCTGGCTCGACCGCGGGAACGGACGGCGGTGGCGGAGAAGGAGGATCGCCGAGAAGCCGCTCCATGACATACACCCCGCGTAGTACCGGTGACGTGACGGTTCCATTTGCCGTCACCTTAAGCACCGAGGCTTGGGTGAGAATTCCACCGTAGGGACTTTGCTTAGGAAGGGTGATGCGTCGGAACGAAGGTCCAAGCACCCCGGGAAGCCCGTAGTGTCGGGCAAGGCGTTCGTCGACAAAGGTGTAGTTGGCGTCGATCACATTCCGGGCTGGTCGATCGCCGGCAATCAGGTCGGCAAAATAGAGACGCGACTCCTCGATCATCGAGTTCACTAGCCACCAATCGCCGGCATACTCCGGAAAGAGATCACGGTCCGGGTCGGTGTCGTTGATTTCGTCGAGCTTGAGCCAGGCATCGAGAAACTCCTTTACAAATCGTTGCGCTTCGGGCTTGTCGAGCAAGCGATCCACTTCAGTTCGCAGCGTCTTGGGATCGCGAAGCTTGCCTTGTTGGGCCAGTCCGCTCAGTGACTCGTCCGGAATCGACTCGCCGAGAAAAAAGGAGAGACGCTCGGCCAAGGCAAAGTCATCCAGTTCGCCCGGTTGCCCGCAATGGAAGAGAAACTCGGGCGAAGCAAGCACCGCAGAATACGTCGCGATCATCGCCTCGGTGAACGTCTCTCCCTCTTTCAGAAGCAACTTCGTATAGCCGTAGAATCGCTCGAACTCCGCTTTCGCAACTGGCCGCCGGTAGACTCGCTCCATGAAACCTGACAGAAGCTCACCAGCCTTCTGCAGCGGTTTTTCGGGAACGGCCACGACATGTTTTCCCGACTGTTCCAAGGGGACGTCACCAAAAAGTGCACGGAAGGACGCCGGTGGCCAATCTTTGATAAACGGCCCTTCCACTTCGAGCCAATGGAATGCGACCCCGGGATAACCCTCCGGCTCAATTTTCTGAATCGTATGCGGCATTGCCGGCACCATCGGGCTGGGCAGACGCATGCAATCGAGCTTCACCATCGCCCCCTTCTCCAAAAAAGCGTCCAGTTCAAACACCTCGGGCGCCTCCGCTGGTGCTTCGAAAACTCCGATGGGCAGCATGCTCTGGGTGTTCGGTTCGTCGAGGGTGGATGAATAGACTTTGACCGGCTCACTTCGCTTTCCGGGGAAAATACGATCATTCACCGGGGTCGGGTAACGGCGCGTCGCATCCAGGACCAGGTCGGGATAGTGACGCGGTTGCTTGTCTCCTTCCCAATCGACATAGTCCGTCTGACGAAGCACTGATCGCGCCTTCATGCGAACCTTGTAGTTACCACGGACTGCCGCCTTGAATCGATCAAACCCGTAGTAAAACGGCGTGTACGCACCGCGGAAAATGGCAGTGGCCGCCTGCTCGGGAGGCTGAGGTTTCTGGTTCTCCTTTTCCGGGTCATCGAGATTCACAAACTGGACGGCATCCGCAATAACCCATCCCTTTGCGTCACTGTTGCTAAGCAATACTTCCGCCACCACTGAGTTGGGTTTCGCAGCATCGGTGTTTGAACTGAAGGTGAAACGCCCAAGGGGATACCAGAGCCCGTCAATCGTCGGTTTGACGCTTTGGTCAATGACCAAGCGGGTTTCGCCCTCGGCGTGGCGAACCCGATAAGGGGCGGTCTTGGCGAGACCTTCCCCACCGCCGAAGCTGACTCGCACTTCGTAAGTCCCGGGTTGTGGCAGCGCAACGCTCCACCTGATCGAATAGTCTCCCTTGTTGTTGTTGTCGGTGGCCAGGTAGTGGGCACCCACATGATTGGAGCGGCGAGTGGACTCGCGCCAGGCGCCGGTGCGTTCCGCCGCGGTGTCGTCGACCGTGATTCCCACGGTTTCTGTCTCCTTGACCGGGGCAAAGCCTTTTTTGCTAAATGAGTACTCCTCGTTGACATTCAAGCCTTCCAACGCGAGGGAAAACCTCGCCCATCCGGAATTTCCCTTGCCAGCCCACATCCGCCCTTGTTCGCGGGCGTAATACCGCTGCGTCGCGGAACTGGGCTTTGCGGCGGGGAACTCGAGGGCGCGGCGGAGCGCAGAATCGGCTGCATCGAGGTAAGCGTCGACCTGTACATGGGACACATCGAGGGCACGCCCCACTTTCGCAAAACCATGAACCTCGCCGTCCAGGGGTAACTGATCCGCGATTTTGAGTTGGGGATCGTGCAGGAGATCGCGCAGGATGTTCTCGAATTCAAAACGATTGACTCGTCGCGAAACGGCACGCCCCTGTTGCTCGTACCTCTTCTCCTGGAACTTGGCGATTCGACTCGCCAGTTCCTTGACCGCCGCCCCGCGTTCGACTTCGTCTAATCGGCTATCCTCCTTTGGCGGCATTTCCTTGGATGCGATTCGATCGTGAATCTTTACCCAGACACCCGTGAGGTGAGGGTCTTCAAGATTCCAATCAAGCGACTGAAGATTCAATCCTCCGGAGGCCTCCGCGTCGTCGTGACAGTCCAGGCAGTGGTTGTCGAAGAACCTCGACAGTGCTTCTGGCAAGTCTGATCCCTGACTTGAGGGAGCGAGCATTCCTAGTCCCAACAGAAAGGTCGCCGTGAATCGCACCGGTGCATAGGTAAGGACTTTATCTTTCATGCCTCGTCACCTGCATTGCTCGATTCCTCGTATTGGTCAGCTTTTCTCAGCACGCCCAAAGAAATCGCTTCTCCGGGGCTAGTCGCCTTCTCGATGATGATCACCGTGTTATCGGCACGGGCAGCGGCGATGGCCGCAGCGACTCCGGCAAGTGTACTACCAATGCCAAAGACTCGGGGGAGATTGGGCTCTGCGGCGAGATTGGGCTCTGCGGCCGAATCGAAGGTCGGGATGCGCAGCACGAAGGCGGGAAGTATTTTCAAAATTTTGAAAATCATGGGATGCTTTTCATGGCTTAGACTCATTTGCCCCGTTGGGGTGTGTTGGTTTTCGGAAGGTGTTTTTTCAGCCGGTCGATCACGATGGCGTGCGCAGGCGTTGGTTCACCTGCCGCGAGATTGGTCCACTCGTGCGGGTCGGTGTTGTGATCGTAGAGTTCTTCGCTGCCATCCGCGTATTGGATGTATCGCCAACGTTCGTCGCGCACCGCGTGGTTGCTTTGCCCCAATGTGGAAATGGCGACATGCTTCCAGTCCGCATTCGGGTTTTCGAGCAACGGCTGGAGACTGACACCTTCGAGCTTTGGATTCGCGGGTAGGCCGCAGAGATCGATCAGCGTCGGATAGATGCTCAACAACTCGACCGGCCTATCGGACTTGCCTTTCACACCACTGGGCACGCTGATGATGAGCGGTACACGCGTGGTTCGCTCCCAAAGTGAAAACTTTGACCAACGCTGTTTCTCGCCGAGGTGATAACCGTGGTCGGAGAATAAAACGACGATCGTGTCCTTTGCGTGAGGACCTTTGTCGAGCGCATCGAGCACGCGGCCAAGTTGTTCGTCGGTCCAGCGGACACTGGCCAGGTAACAGTGTACCGCCTCGTTCCAGCGACCCTCCTCTCGCATCCAGTCGTGCGTGGGAATCTTCGGATTGCTCATCGACACCTTACGTGCAGCATCGGGGATGTCGTTCCAGTCATCGTCATCAACTCGCGGTAGTTGCACGCTCTTGAAACGGTCGTAAACTCGACGCGGTGGAAAGAACGGTACGTGCGGTCGATAGAAACCGAAGGCGAGGAAAAACGGCTTGTCGTGTTTGTTGCCAAGTTGCTCGGTGACCCAGGTGGCCACGACGTGATCCGTGAACTTCGATTCGTCATAGTCTTGTGGGCCGAAGTCCCAGATGCCGTGCCAACCTGCTGGCTTGTCGTGAACCTTTTTGTCGGCACCCTGGAGCCATTGTCCCGGACGCGGCCCCACGACATGAAATTGCTTTTTAAGACTGGCGGCCCCGTGAAACACCTTGCCTGCGGTCAGAGTCTTGTAGCCATTGGCAGCGAAATGTGCGGGCAGACCAACATGCGAACGCAGAAACTCGGGTTCTTTAGAGGCGGGATAACGATTGCTGTAAAAGCCAGTCGAAGAAGGTCGGCGTCCCCATAGCAAGCTGATTCGCGAAGGATTGCACATCGTTCCCTGACAATGCGCGTTCGTGAAGAGCATCCCTCGCGCTGCGAGACGATCGATGTTCGGTGTGTTTGTCTGTGGGTGCCCGCCAAGACATCCAACCCAGTCATTCAGGTCGTCCACCGCTATCAACAGGACATTGGAGCGGGGTTCCTCGGCACGAGTTTCCTCCGTTAGGAAGGTTGCCAGGAGGACGACTGCGATCGCTCGAATGGCCTCGGTTATTCGTCCGGTATTCACATCGATTTCCCTTCACGTAGAGCAGGCGTGTAGGAAAATAGCGGTCCTACTCATCTCTAATTCCCGCCCGATAAGCAGATCGTCCATTGACCCGAAGCCATATTACTCGGCGGCGATTGGATCCCCCCGTTCGATCTTGGAGAAAATCTCGGTGACGTCAGCCATAAGGACAAGAGTAACATCGGGAATCGAGTGAATCCATCAACGGGGAAATCGGATAGGACTGTGTCGGAACCAGGTTTGCTGACCGTTTGACCAGCGTGGTTACTTCCCAAGTCTGCTACTGCATGGTTATCTCGGGCGGTGGCGTTGCGTCGGGCTGTCCGTTTCACCTCCGGCAGATAGCTAGATCTGTTGGAGACGTCGGCTGAATCGACTTCATTGCCGAAACAAGTTCGCCAATTCACGTTGGGGAATCCCGCTTTCGCCGCTTGACACGGCGAGATTCGGCCCTGCCTCATGTTGTGAACGTTTTTAAAGGGGTGGTTTCTACGTCCCCAGGGTCGGGTGAACCCTGTTTTTTCGGGTGAACGCTGTTCTTGCGACTACACGAAAACAGACGGAGCAATCGACTGGGCTGACACGCATTGGCCATTCGTCCGTTACAATTTGAGGGTCTAATTGGTTTTCTTTCGAGTGTTCGTTGTTGAGGTTGATCATGTCTGCCACGTTACCCGCATCGCCTGAAGTAAAAATTACCGAAACGGAGTGTTTCATCGGTGGGGAGTGGGTGCCCGCGGTGAGCGGGAAGACTTTTGCGACCATCAATCCGGCAACCGAGCAAGAGATTGCTCAGATCGCCGAGGGTGACCAAGCGGATATCGATGCGGCCGCCAAAGCGGCTCACAAAGCGTTTGAATCAGGGCCCTGGTCGACGATGGATGCCCGCGATCGTGGGAAGCTGATGTTCGCTCTCGCCCAGCGGATGGAAGATGAGATCGAAGACTTGGCTCGGCTTGAAACGCTCGATAACGGCAAGCCGCTTGGTGACAGTCGCGGCGTCGATTTGCCCTTGGCAATTGATTGCCTTCGCTACTACGCCGGCTATGCCGACAAAATTCACGGCAGCACGATCCCGATTCGGGGCAATCACCTGTGTTACACCCGACGGGAACCAGTCGGTGTCGCCGGCCAAATCATTCCCTGGAACTTCCCCATCCTGATGGCCGCATGGAAATGGGGGCCAGCTTTGGCGAGCGGTTGCACGGTTGTGATGAAGCCAGCGGAGCAGACACCTTTGACTTGTCTACGTCTAGCCCAGCTGGCGAAAGAGGTTGGGATCCCCGATGGTGTGATCAATGTGGTGCCGGGCTATGGTCCGACTGCGGGATCCGCTCTGGTCAAACATCCACTGGTCGACAAAATCGCGTTCACGGGCGAGCACCGAACTGCCCAGATCATCACCCGCGAATCGGCAGACACCCTCAAGCGTCTCAGCTTTGAACTGGGTGGGAAAAGTCCCAACGTGATCTTTGCTGATGCCGACATGGATGCCGCTGTCGAAGGTGCCTACGTCGGACTGTTTCTCAATCAAGGACAGTGCTGCTGTGCTGGCAGTCGAGTCTTTGTGGAATCAAGTCGCCATGATGAGTTCGTTGAAAAACTGCGGCAACGGACAGCCCAACGCAAGGTCGGGAATCCTTTTGCTGACGACACGGACCAGGGCCCCCAGGTCGATCAGGCTCAATTCGACAAGATTTTGTCTTACATCGAAAAGGGCAAGCAAGAAGGTGCTGACTGCGTGGCTGGCGGTGAGCGTGTTGGGGACAAGGGGTATTTCGTTGCCCCGACGATTTTCGATAACGTTCGTGACGAAATGTCAATTGCGACCGATGAAATCTTTGGCCCTGTCTTGAGTGTGCTGACGTTTGATGACAAAGAAGACATGATTCGTCGAGCAAACAATACGTTCTACGGTTTGGCAGCAGCTGTTTGGACGCGTGATGTTTCTGTGGCGCACGACTTTGCCGCTCGAGTTCGTGCCGGAACCATCTGGGTGAATTGTTATGACGTGTTCGATGCTGCCGCACCATTTGGTGGGTTCAAGATGAGCGGGTAC
>JAQWPZ010000205.1 GCA_029245125.1 Rubripirellula sp. | reverse complement strand
GCAAAGAAACGAAGAACGCGGCATGCCGAAGTGGAACTCGCAGAGACCGCGAAATACGGCGTAAAAACGAAAAAAGGCCGACATGGAAACCATGTCGACCTTTTGTTCACTTCAGGGTCTGAGACGTGTTTGAACGTCCAGAGAAGTTGCGGGAGCCGGATTCGAACCGACGACCTCGAGGTTATGAGCCTCGCGAGCTACCGGGCTGCTCCATCCCGCAGCGACGTTATCTACAATCACGATCGATGTGTCAACCGGCAGTTATCCGCGAATTTCGGCCTCTCCTGCGAATGGTTGCTTTGGGCCGATTAGGCAGCTTTTACGAGCTTTAAAGTCCCCCCGCCGACGACAGACTCTGAATTCCATTCGCATTCGCCAGCCAACTCCTCTATTCTGTAGGGAACTCACCAGCCGTGGGGCGACTGTCCCTGGGGGCAACCGCCTCTCCGATCCTCGACCTATTCATTCTTTTCTGCATCGAACCGACGGCTAGTGGATCAACTCGTGGCTTTTGAACGCTGATTCCTGATCGCGAGCGCATTGCCTGATGTCCCAAGCTGATCTCCATCACGACTCTGCTGGCAACCAACCTTCCGGATCGCTTTCACCGAGCACCGGCGATGGCCAATTGCCCACCGCGGTACCGCCCCCGCCACCTTCGGGGATGGAACCTACCGGTTCGTCGTTGCCGTCAGTTCCGCCGCCCCCGCCGGTCCGATCCTCTTTGCCACCCGTCCGTTCTGCCCCCGAGCCAGGGCGACCGGTCGACGGCAGACGTGTACCGGGTAACGCTGGACCGGGTAACGCTGGACGTGGAACGGCCAACGGCGTTGGCTCCGCGAAGGGGCTGCGATGGCGAGGCGAAACAGCCGACGTGAAAACCAAACCATCGAACACCTCCTCGGCAAACATCGATAAAAATGGCGAAGAGCAGGAGGACGAGTGGGCATCTGATCGCGTCACTCGCGAAGCGCCACCCTGGTTGGTCAGCATGGTGGTCCATCTCGTTTTGTTGCTGGTCCTCGCGTTGATCAGCACTCCAGTTGGTGCAGGTCTTGGCTCGGTGATGCTCAGTATCGGTCAAAGCGACCGCGAAGTCCCGGCCGAACTGGCCGAGTTTTCGATCTCGACTGATGACACAATCAACGACAGCGAGTTGATGGAAGAGTCAGAAGTCGAAGTCGATATGGCTTCGATTTTCGATTCCGCCGAACTCAATGACGCCGACGAAATTTCGCCGATGGAATTTGGTGCTGGCCCCAATCTGGCTGCCGTACGCCCCATGTTCGATGGCCGCAGCGGCGCGATGAAGAAAGCGTTGCTGGCGATCTACGGTGGAACGGCCGAAACCCAAGAAGCCGTTGCCCGTGGACTCGCCTGGCTGAAACGCAATCAACTCAAAAGCGGCAGCTGGAGCATGCGAGGGCCCTACGACGATGGAGCCATCAGCGAAAATGAGTGTGCTGCCACAGCAATGGCCCTGCTTGCCTTTCTGGGCGATGGAAATACTCACATCAAGGGCGAATACAGTAAAGAGGTCGAAAGGGGAGTCAAGCATCTGCTGAAGCTTCAGAACCGCAGTGGCTTCCTGGCTGAATCAGCCCGAGGACACGAAAAAATGTATGCCCAGGCACAGGCAACCATCGCCTTGTGTGAACTCTACGGCATGACCAAAGATTCCTGGCTCCGAGGACCGGCGCAATTAGCCATCGACTATGCAGAAAGCGCCCAGTCACCGCAGGGCGGATGGCGATATGAGCCGAACGTTGACTCGGATACGTCGATCACGGGCTGGTTCGTGATGGCACTCGAATCAGGGCGTGCTGCTGGACTCGAAGTCAACGTTTCAGTGTTGAGCAAAGTCGACGACTACCTCGATAATGCGCAGTCTTACGACGGTGCGGCCTACGGCTACCAAATCAATTCAGGCGCAAGCCCTGCCATGACGGCTGAGGGATTACTGTGCCGGCAGTACATCAGCTGGAAACGCGAGCACCCTCCCTTGCGTCGCGGGATCGAGGCAATGCTGCTGGATGCTCCCTTCACGTTGGCCGACCGTGATGTTTACTACTGGTATTACGCCACGCAAGTGCTGCATCACTTCGGCGGACCCGCTTGGCGAAAATGGAACGATTCGATGAAAGTAGAACTGCCAAAAGCGCAAGTGGTTGGCGGACGAGAGAGTGGCAGTTGGCCACCGCAGCTAGATCGCTGGGGACGCAACCATGGCCGCCTGTATACAACTTGCATGTCCTTGTTCTGCCTGGAAGTCTACTACCGGCATATGCCGCTTTATCAATCAGGCCCTTCAAGCGAAACAAATTAGCCCAGCAAACTCGCTAATTCCTTGTTAGCCTTGCGTGATGCCGTGGTGCCATCACGCGATCTTGGTGAGCCACACTGCGATCCCTTCAGCGTTCTGTATCGCAACGTGCACGAACGGGCCCCAACAAACGCGTGCCATGATCAAGATTAATCTTGATCGCTGCTGGTAACAGGCGGCTTGGAAGATATCCGCTGGCGTGACAGCAACCCGATCGCAATTGTTCCAAGTGCGCAGATCCAAGCAGGAATGGCCCCAATGCGTACGTACAAGCTCTTCCTTGCATCTAGCTGTGGCGATGCAATCAACGCGCCCTCGCTTCCTGTTTCCAACCGCTCGACGACCTGACCGCGACTGTCAATCCAAGCCGTGGGACCGTTGTTGGCAGCCGATAAGAGGGGGCGTCGTGTCGCGACGGCAACCAACTGCCCGCAACGCAGGTGATGTTCGATCACGCTGGAATCATCGAACCAGCCGTCATTTGTCACGGTGACCAAGACGTCGGCTGTCGCTGATTGGTTTGACACCTCGGCGAGCTGATTCACCACGATTCGCTCCACTGCCGTTTCGATGCAAATCACTGGCAACACGGTCGTACGACCAACGTTCATGACTCGTGGCCCAGGCCCCTCGGTCAGCCCCATCCCCGCTGGGATCAATGAACGGACCCCCGGAATCCAAGCTGCAATTGGGATGTATTCACCGAACATGACGAGGTGAGTCTTGCCGTACCAATCGGCAACTTCGCCCTGTGTGTCAATCTGGATGACTCCGCTGTAAACCTCTGGTTGTTGGCTGTATCGAACCACTCCGCAGCCGACCAACAATTGAACCGGGGGATCGGCTTGCGCCGGGTCTAAAATCGAACGGTCTAAGATCGAACGGACGTAGGCAACTCGATCACTAAATCGGATCTGACCCTGATTCACAAACTCCGTGAGTTCTGCTCGGGAAATATTTGCCTCGGGCGGCACAACCACATCCTCCGCAAGGGTCATCCAAGGTAACCCGGCCGAAAACATCGACTCCGGCCAGATCACTGCATCCAACTCAACATCAGAAGCCTCGATCGCCTGCTCTGTCTGACGCAAATACGCCTGAAAAATCTCGACAGCCCGTTCATCGGATTGAACATATTCGACCGGCTCGCTCCGTTGAATCAAAGCGAAGTTAGCTTGGGACGGTTCCAGTGGCTGTTCCAAACGATAGCTGCCGTAAAGAAGTGTTGCCGCCACCAAAATCAAGCCGCTTACGATCGCGACTGCGTTGATGCGGCGATGGGGATTCCTGCGGAAAATTTGGACACTGGATTCAATCGCAACATTGGTCGCAACCAGTACGAAACTGATACCGTAGCTTCCAAATAGATCCGCAATTTGAATGGCGACGGTACAATCCGCCAACGAGTGCGCGAGCATCAACGCGGAAATGCCCGTCAGGAAATAATTTCGAATGCATTCCAACCCGACCCAAATCACCGGAGCCGCCAAAATCATCGACGCGCTACGCCGCAACGCGTTCCGCAGCAAGATGACGAACAGGAAATGATAGACCGCCAAGTAACTCGCTAGCGCCAAAGTCGGAAAGATCATCAGCGGATGAGCATGACGAAGACCCTGCAGCGAAAAAAAGTAATAAATGGCCGAAATTGACCACACCACCAACATCGTCCGCTTCGTCCAATGCGACTTGGTGCGGGCAAGGTGCAACCAAGGCAACAAGGCAATGCAGGCAACCGGCCAGAGACCAAGCGGTGGCTGAGCCACCCAGAGCGAAATCGCCGAAAGACTGCACCACCAGGCGACCCGTTTGATCGGATCATGATTTTCGTTCTGTTTTTGCTTACTCATCGGCAGCATGATAGAAAGATTTGCCCCCATGACGAAGTGGAGTTTTTTTACGTTGCCCCGTTCCAAACAACCAGACAGCAACAATCAGCTGATTTCCGCAAGCAGTCGAATTGAGAATCCCCGGCATGATTTGAGGCAGCCCGAACCTCGCTCTGTGCGATAAACTAGACATTGGACGTCTCGCTCCTCGATGCCGAACATCATGCCCGCTCCCAAATCACTCGGTCCTTATCGCATCCTCAAAACCATCGGCCGTGGCGGCATGGGCACAGTGTACGCTGCCATCAACGAGCAATCTGGCGAGCGCGTGGCCGTCAAATTGATTGCACATCAGTTGTCGGATGACCTGCGGTTTCGCGATCGTTTCATGTCCGAGATTAAATCACTGTCACGATTGCGGCACCCTGGCATCGTCCAATTCATGCACTCCCATATCGATGAAGAAGGGCAAATCTTCTACTCGATGGAGCTTGTCGAGGGAGAATCATTGCAGTCGCTGATTCGGCGAGAAACCAAATTGGGTTGGGAGCGAACGATTGAGTTCGCCATCCAGATTTGCTCAGCACTTAAACACGCGCACGATGCTGGTGTGATTCACCGCGACCTCAAACCAGCCAACCTAATGCTGACGGACGAAGGGACCATCAAACTGGTCGACTTTGGTATCGCCAAACTCTTTGGCGATACACAGCAGACACATGTGGGGTCCCTGCTGGGCACTGCGGACTACATGGCACCGGAGCAAGTAACCAACACCAACATCACACCACGCACCGACCTGTATTCATTGGGCAACGTCATGTATGGAATGCTGGTTGGACGGCCACCCTTTGTGGGCAAGCAAGCGACCGCGGTCATCGAGGCATTAAACCATGACAGCATTCCGCCATTGGATCTAATCGACCCGCACCTACCTGAAGAACTGGTCGAATTAGTCCATCACTTGCTTCAAAAGGATCCCGCGAAACGACCACCGACGGCGTTGGTAGTGATGAAGCGTTTGCAATCGATGCAGGTTGGATTGCAACAACGCCATGAGGTGGCCCCTGACGAAATCCTGACCCAGATTCCGCAACGCGATCCGAGTACCGACACGAGTACGAAGGGACTACCACGAGATCCAGCAAACCGAACCGATGAGTCGCGTGCCAAACAAAAACAGGATGGCACTCACGCGTCAAAGGTTGATATCAGCCGGCCAACCTCGGTAACAGAAGTTTCACGCGGCAAAGACAAGACACTCTTGCCCGGTGAGTCCGCGACCGATGATGTCATCAGTCGACATACAGCGGTCACCGACTTTCACCTCAATGAAGCATCAGAGCGGGAGGCCCGCAACGATGGAATGGCGGCCACGGATTCTGCAAGCTGGCAACATTGGCTCACCATCCTGGTGATGGTGATGATTCTAGGAGGAGGCGGTGGATTGTTTTGGTACGCGACACAGCCTCCTTCGGCAGACACGCTTTACAACCAAGCGAGCGAGGGTGACTTGTCAGCGATGGGATTGTTTATGCGACGATTCCCGGACGATCCGCGATATGCGGAAATTGAAACTCAGCAACTCGATTCACGCCTTGCGGCAACGCTGAAACGGTTGAACACGCAAATCGCGATCGGCACGAAAACACTCACCGCCGCAGAAGAAGGATTCGTCACCGCACTCAATGAGCGACTGAAGAATCCAGAACAGGCAAGGCAAAAAATTGCGCAGTGGCTGAACATCTACGTGGGGGCGGCAAACGGCAACGAACGCTTGCTCGAATTGGTCGAATTGGCAAAATTTGAACAGCAACAACTCAGCGAGCCCTCCGCACCTAAGCCCATCGATCCCCGGGTCAGTGAGTTGATTGTTGACATTGATCGCATTGTCCAGGAGAACTCGCCTGCGGAAATCAAAACCGGCTTGCGGGGAATCATCGAAACCTTTGGCGAAAAATCCTGGGCGGCACCGGCGATCGAGCGAGCAAATCAGGAATTGCGAAAATTATCTTCGGAGTAATGGGTTGAACGAAACAACAGCGAGTCCGCCGATCAAAAAGTGGTTGATGGAAGCTGCCCTGGACGGTGCCTCGGACTTGCATTTGGTGGCTGAATACCCACCGATCCGGCGTGAACATGGCGAGTTGATCCCGATCGGTGATGAATGCCTTTCGGCCGCAGAGGTGCATGCTGCCTTGCAAGAAATCTGCGTCGAATCTGCGTTTCAACAATTTGAGCAGCATCGAAACCTGGACTTCGCACTCGAAGAGCCCGGTCAACATCCAGATGACCCGAAGCAGCGTTATCGGGTCAACCTGTTTTACAGCGGAGAGAGCCCAGGCGCCTGCATTCGTGTGATCCCTGCCACGATCCCAGATCTGGAGTGGTCGGGTTTTCCACGCTCCTTAGCCGATCGCATCACGGAACTCCGCAACGGGCTGGTCGTCTTCTCGGGGATGACTGGATCGGGCAAAACGACTTCAATGGCGATGATGATTCAACAGTTGGCCCGTGGAACCGGCCGCCGCATCGTCACCATTGAAGATCCCATCGAATACCGATTTCCCAACAGCAAAAAATCGGTCATCACCCAGCGCGAACTCGGAAGAGATGTCGACACATTCGCCGATGGCTTAAAGCATGCCATGCGACAAGACCCCGACATCATTCTGGTCGGCGAAATCCGGGATCAAGCAACCGCTCGTATGGCGCTGAGTGCTGCTGAAACGGGACATCTTGTTCTGACCACCCTGCATACACGTGACGCCAAGGGAGCCATCACACGACTGGTGGATCTGTTTCCAACTCACAATCACAGCGAGACCTGTTCGATGTTGGCCATCGGATTGCGGTTGGTTGTCTGCCAGCATCTACTACCCAGCGCAACGCCGGGTGAAAAGCGAGAGTTGGCCTTGGAAGTGATGTTGAATACGAATCCGATCGCAGCGGCGATTCGGATGGGGCGGATTGATAGTTTGGACAATGCAATCTTGACGGGCCGCAAAGACGGAATGCGACCGCTCGATGACTCGATCAAAAATCTTTACCGAGAAGCCAGAATTGACCGCGATACGGCCGAACGATTCATCAGCGATAAATCACTGCTTTAACTTCTCGCGGCAGCCCCACTCGCCCCGACTAGCTGCCACCCCTCCGCAGGAGTGGCTAGCTGAGATTGTTGCCGTGCTGAATCGAGCTCTCTAACAACTGGCATCCGCAGTCTGAACGTTGTTTGATAACCACCATCAATCTGATTGAGAGAGTTTGCCTTTACCGTTCGGGGGGCTGCCCCACATGGCAAAGTATCAACCAAAGACAGCGCATCAAATCAGGTCCCAACATCAAATCTGGGTAAAGCATCCACCGATACGGACTAGTCGCGCCTTGCCACGGCCAATTCTGGGCCATGTTAGAATTGCCAGTTGCAGTTGGATCAATTCAACAGGGAGAAAAAAGCAAGATGACAAGTCTGTTAACCTTCATCGGCGGCCTGCTCGCCTTTTCTGTCCTCCGTGTGCTGGGAGGTTGCCTGTACACAGTGCGACCGGACCAGCGGGCAGTGGTCACCAGTTTCGGTGCGGCTCACTGCCTGCCGGAAAATGAACCCGACGCGAACCTATCAAGCGACGAACAAGATCGCTACGAGTATCCCCAGCTGGAGGTCATTGGCCCCGGCGGACCCTACTTCAAAATGCCTTGGCAACAAGTTCACAAAGTCAGTGTTGCGACCCAAGCGGTCGACCTGACCTGGGACCCCACCAAAGAGCAGAACACGATCGAAGCGGTTACCAAGGATAACTTGACGACCGGCGTCAACGGTCAAATCCGATACCGCATCAGTGAAAGTAATTTGTATCCCTACTTGTTCGGTGTCGAGAGTCCGCTCGAACATGTGATGGGATACTTTGTCTCGGTGCTCCGTGAACGAATGGCAAACTTCGTTGATCCCAAAGGACAAAGCTTGCTGTCCAGCCAAGACCTCGACGGAGAAGCAGATGGAGAAGCAACCAGTGCGGTCGAATTGTCCGAAGGTGTGTCGATCAATGATCTGCGTAAGAATCTGCCGTTGCTGAATCAGTACATGGAAGAGCAGTGCCGTTCAACGACGGGGCGATATGGAATCGAACTCGATGCAGCATTGATCACTGAAATTGACCCGCCCTCAGAAGTCGATCGTGCGTTGTCAGCAATCAACAGCACTCGCAATCAAGTAGCCGCTGATATCAGTACGGCTCGAGCTGATTCCGAGCAGCAGATCACCATGAGCGCCCGTGCCGTCGAAATCGCGACCAACAATGCTCAAGCCGAGGTGGCTCCACTTCGAGAGCTTGCCAATACCCTGGTATCGATCAAAGGCGAGGGTGGATCAGAGTGCCTCGACGCCTATTTAAGAAACCTAAAAGTGCCACTGCTCCGACGCGCCGCCCGAATCGTGCACACTGACAGCAAACAAACCGTTCGTGGAGGAACAGCCTGATGCCGGCGATAACTTTTGTAATTGGATTGTTGCTCATCCCTATCTTCCTAGGCGTCTGCAGGATGTTCGGCTTGTATGCCTGCGTCAAGGAATGCGAGTCGCATGTATTCACCCTGTTTGGCAAAGTGATTGGAAC
Organism: Rubripirellula sp.; assembly: GCA_029245125.1. Classification (GTDB taxonomy): domain Bacteria; phylum Planctomycetota; class Planctomycetia; order Pirellulales; family Pirellulaceae; genus Rubripirellula. The sequence goes on along the minus strand of JAQWPZ010000205.1, from coordinate 17,632 downwards.
GCTTGATAAACCGGGACTGAATTTCCCCTTGTCGATCTTTGGCCCGCGGGCCTTGCTAATCCCCTTCTTCGGCAAGAGCTATGTCGTCAGCACCGCGATGCGTCAGCATTATTTGCGTAGCCAAATGGTGAACTCCGAAGAGGGCACGCCAATGGGGGTCGGCATCTGGTACGAAATGCAAGTGCAAGATCCCGTTGCTTTCCTCTTCACGAACGCCAACCCGGACGGTTCGCTGCAGGCAAATGTGACGAGTTCAACCATTTCGACACTCAGCAATCTCGAAATGGAAAAGATGCTGGAGGATCGACACAGCCTGAGTCGGAATGTTCGACACACCGTTTCACCACTGTCTGAACAGTGGGGCTACCGCTTGGGATCGGTCTACATTCGAAAAGTCGAGTTTACCGATCGGTTGATGGTGGAAAACATCACCGAGAAGGTCGTTAAGCGACTAGTGCAAGTGACCAGTGCGATGAAACAGGATGGTGAAAACCGTGTCGGCCTGATTCGCAGCGAAACGGCTTTTAAAGTTTCGCAAAAAATGGCGGAGGCTGCCGCAGCACGACCTAATGTTGTCGGTAAGGAGTTAAATGCCATCGCCAAAAATGATCCGCAAGTATTGAGCACGGTCATGGAGGTCATGGAGGTCGACAATCTACTCGCGTCCGAAGCGCGAGTCGATGTGCTGCCCGAGGGATCGACGATGCTGGTGCAACTTTCCGATAACTGAGTTGGATGGCATGTCCCGCCGTGATCTGCACCCTCCCGCTCGCGGGAGGGTCACGCGGCGAATCAGATCACCACCCGGACGGCAATGGCTTGCCTCACACTCGGAACCAGAATCAGATCAGGTAACCAAATCAGATCAGGTTACCAGAATCAGATCAGGGATCAAAAGCTCCGCCGTGGAATCAAACGCGGCTGCCGATTAAAAGCGGATGACGTATTCGAGCCCAACGCCCATGCCATTGCGTTGGCCCGCAGGGTAGAAACCGTTGTACCGATATTCAGCAACGGCGTAGAGTGAAGGAACCAAACGGATTCCCAACTGGTGCTCGTGCATCCAGATTGAGTTTCCAGAGCGGTCGCCGATGTTCTGGTCGCAAAAACCACTGACATAGATGCGATCGCCGAAGAAATCGCGTCGATACATGTGTTCGATTTGCCAACCAGTGCCATTGGTTTCGATGCAGAAGAAGGTCAGGGCGTACCGAAGCTTCCAATGCTGCGACAACCAACTGCCCAGCCTGCCCGGAGTCTCGTCAAGTCGCCAGCGGATGCCGCCCCGTAGTACGCCGTGTGGCAAATCTTCTGGCCCGGTGCCGTCCGCGTACTGCAACGCCCAATCGAAAGGAGCAAGGAAGCGATTCGACCGCCAAATGGAGTGCCGAAGATTCAATTCGGAATAAAAACCGGTCCAGTCATGACTCCCAAGACCCGCCGCGGATTCGTAGTTCATGAATTGATAAAATTGAAAACCGCCTGGTAAGTTTGCAAACAAGTTGATCGTCGTGACAGCCATCTCGCGGTTGTCCCAATAACTATTGAAATCAATGAAGCCGGAGTACTGGTGCCAGTGATGAGCCTAGTTCCATGTTGCACTCGGCGACTTGGGCAAGAAGGCGGAGATGCCCTGAGACTCCTTTGCAGAGGGATCACCGGAGGCTTGCAATTCGCCTTGATGAACGCTGAATCCTTGCGGTCGAATCAAACGAGGTGCACGAAGCGAAAACAATCCACCTGTTCTCGGTGGTGCACCAACTCTTCCCCGTGATGGAATGATCGGCATACCGAGCTGGGGCGAGGCGACATTCGGATCGATCAACTCAACCGCGCCCATGCCAACCGAATCACGAGCATCGAGCCCACTGCCAAGAAAGTCACCTCCAGTGAGGTCACCTCCAGTGAGGTCACCTACAGTGAGGTCACCTACAGTGAGATCGCTACCAAGTAGCGTCGATGCGAAAAGGCAGACTCCCAGCGCAGCCAGTCGTAGCCGAGATGCCATCGAATTCCCTTTCACTCTGCGAGACATCGTGTCCCAGCTGACCCTCCTTGGTCATTCACGCCTTCAAGAGTGATCGGAATCTTCGGCACAAAAGTATCAAGTGTCTGCTCAACCCCCTACAACCGTTACATTTTAAGCAAGCGAGCCGGACATTTTGCGAGCCGGTCTGCCGCCACAGGTTGGGTCACCTGCTGCTAAAGCTGCCGGCCGAGCGTGGTCGCTAAATCCACTTAATCGTTGAGGCGGTTGGCGGCATCCACCTCTCCGGAATCTGCGTCCCGGAGTGAGCATGCGGCAGGCGATCGGGAATCAGCTCACTGACCAAGCGAAAGCCCAACTCAATTTTCCCGCGAGATATTCAATCGCGAACAGCATCATTCGCCCCGTTAAACGAACTTACTGAGCATCTCGGCGACGAGTGCAGGATCATCTTTTTCTTGAAGATGTTTGATTTGATCTGGCTTCAAACCGACTTTCTCCAAATGGCTGACCAGCCGTTTCCAGACGGTTGCTCGCTTTTTCCCCTCGCTCAAATAGAGCTCGGTCACGCACTCCTGGGCTTTCTGCAGCCCAATCGCATCGCGATTTTGATAATAATTTTTGATGATCTTTTCTTGGAAACGGCTTCGTTCGGCTGGCATTGGCGGTTACTGATCAGGCGGAAAGAAACGGCGGATGATCGGAAAGGCCCGATTTCATCGACACCCCGATTATCGGCTATGCGACCCATATTCTATAGTAGAGCGGACGCGTTTCGCTTTGCCAGTCCTTGGCGAACGCAAATTGATGGACCTAGTAGGAGTGATGTCCAATGACCGTTTGCCGTGGCGTTCGCGGTGCGACCACCGTCGAAGCCGACGATCGTGATCAAATTTTATTGGCAACCCGACAAATGTTGGCGTTGATGATCCGTCGTAACAAGATTGAATCGACCGATGTGGGAAGCGTCTTATTCACCGTCACCAAAGATCTGAGCGCGGAGTTTCCTGCCTTGGCGGCACGCCAATTAGGTTGGATCGAAGTACCGTTGCTTTGCGCCTATGAATTATCGGTACCCGATGGTTTGCCTCTCTGTCTGCGAGTCCTGATCCACTGGAACACCACGATTCCACAGTCGGACATCCAACACGTCTACCTGCGTGAGGCAAGAAGATTGCGTCCCGATCTTTGCTCATTACCGCCAGTCGATTACGAAGAACTGGAAGAATGGATTACCGCGAATCTTTGCGAGGATTGAATTGGCATCACGAGTCAATGTCCGCTGGATCGATCATGTTGAGATGAGCGCTGCACACGCAGCCCACATCGTGGCAATTGGGGAGGCGTTCGCCGATCCAAAAACTGAGCAGTTGCTGGTTGAACCTGTCACAGAAATCAACAATCGCCTGGTCGCCTCTTCGCTCGATATCGCCGCATTTTGGCAGCGTTATCTGCGTGAAGTCATGGTGGATACCGAGCAATCGGTGGCTTGCGCCGAGGCCCTGCTAGCGGCCGGTTGCAGTGAATTGCAACTCGAGCAAATTTCACGTGCGGTCAAAGGTCGATTGGTTGATGCACGTGGTTTGTTTCTGAAAAAGTTTCCAAAGCTAGTCGATCAATTGCAATTGCGGTCGCGACCAATCCGTGATCAATGGGACACATTCGGTGCGGGCTTGCTCCGTGAAGTTGGGCGGCAAATATGGGGCGAACAGCCGCCGAAGCGTTGGTCCCCAACACGCATTGATGCTTTGGTGATCCAACCGATTCGTGGAGGGGACGGTGGGTACGACACCGAACGAAAACGGATTTGGATCGAAGCGATGCTCACCGATGCCGACCCCTGCATCCCAGAAGTAATCCGAATCGCTTGGCTGATCACGCGACTCACGATCGACGCCTACATTCGTGATGAAGCTGACGATGCATTGGCGGGTAGTTGGTCGCTCGTCTCCGTGCCCCTTGTGCTAGAGGCTAGTCGCGAGCTAGGGATTCTTCGGGAACCTGAATTGCCAATTTGTCAGGCGACGAAACTGTGGCGTTTTCGTGATGATTCGACGGCGCAGACGCTCGAGCAATGGTGGCAACAGTACCGCGACGCCTCGATGCCCCTGCCGGCAGCCTTAAAAATACTGCAAGCCAACACTTAAACCGACTGCCCGAAACTCCGCCGCCATCACGACTCAAACACGAAGGTGGCCCGGCGTCTGCATGACCACGCAGCTGTGTCAACCGATGCATGTGTCAACCGATGCATGAGTCAACCGATGTCATTCACCGACCTGGTGTACCAGCACGCTTCAGTACGGCAAGTCAATTGCATCACACAAAAAGCGCATCAGTGGCTTGGCTCGCTTGATTCGATCGATCAGGATTTCGAGTACCTGGTCACCAGTAATCTCCGCTTGTGTTAGTGGCGCGACGGCCATGCAATCGATGCGTCGCAAATCTTCAATCAATGGATGGGTCTTCGGATAGTCGCGGGGTGCTGTTTTCAAACTCTCTCCCGTGAAATGAAAGTGCTCTCGGAACGCTTTTTGATCACGAACCTTGACCCAACGCTTGGGGTCTTGATCGATCGCGGCCCGAATCGCCAACAAGACGTTGCGTTCGGGCCGCCAACTCCCACACCCAACTAAACATTCGTCCGGGGCGAGGTGAATGTAAACCCCGGGTGCATGGATATCGCGATTGGCTTGGTGCCGAAGTGAAATACCGACATTCGTTTTGTAGGGCGTTTTATCTTTCGAAAAACGAGTGTCCTTGTAAATCCGCAGCACCGATCCTCCATGCCCTTTGGGGATCCCTTCCAGCATCGGGGCCACCTTTGCCAGGGGACGCTGCAACGCTCGCACGAGTTCAACCGACGCGTCTCGTACATCCTGTTGATAGCGACCCTTGTTCTCAGCAAACCAGTCACGACGATTGTTCTCTTTTAATTCCCCAAGAAATTCAAACAACGCAGGTCGAATGGGAGATTTGGTCATGGCGGTAAAAAAAGAGCAAGGGTTTGGGAAATCGCTATTGGACCTCCGCTGAACGATCAGATCAAAAAGCTTTCATCCAGCCGCAGTTATACTAGCAAGGCGGCGACAACCTGATCGCCACTCACCAACCCCGAATCATCACCAACCCCGAATCATCGTCACGGGGAACTCCGCCTCCAAACAAGTGGTCAAACGCAAGCCTCCCGCAGTTCACGTACTCCCGGCTCGAACCGTTGAACGGATGCCCAATCGAAAAGTCGGCAAATTCGTTTGGTGATTCACCTGCGAATTGGCTTGCTTGGGCATTACCAACCCCTATCCACAGGTTTGCGACCCAGCGCTAATGCCTGATGACGGCCAATAGCTTATAAACAGCGGGCTAACTTGCGGCGTCCCGTGGTGTGATGATGAAGCCACAATGATCCGACAGCGTGCTGTGATGGTCTGCTCCCCACGGTTGAATCATGTGCGTTCAAACTGACTCGCGTCCGCACTGAACGCTACGAGATCGAAATCCAATCCCATCTAATCCGAAATTAAAGATCGAATCAAAACAGTGTTTCCCCACGGCCTCATTCGAATCACCGCCGCCGCGCCGCCCTTGGCGATTGCCAATCCTGGCAAGAATGCCCAGGAATCAATCCGACTCATCGAAGATACCGATGCGGATTTGGTCTTGCTGCCCGAACTCGGGTTGAGCGGATACACCTGCGGTGATCTATTTGCCAGTGACGCATTACTGAATGCTTCCCTCGATGCCTTGGGGCTGGTGGTCGACCACAGTCAGCAACATGATGCAGTGGTTGTCGTCGGTTTGCCGCTCAGCGTTGATGTCTCGTTAATGAACGTAGCGGCTGTCGTCGCGCGAGGTCGCATCTGGGGAATCGTCCCCAAGACATTCTTGCCGACCTATCGAGAGTTCTATGAGGGTCGGCATTTCCGTGCAGCGTCAGCAAACGACCCGGGAACAGTTCAGATTCACAGCAGTGCTGTCCCATTCGGGAACGATTTGCTGTTCCAGTTCGGTGAAGCATTGATCGGCATCGAAATCTGTGAAGACCTTTGGATGCCAATTCAGCCGAGCAGCCACGCGGCACTCGCGGGCGCGAACGTCTTGTTAAATTTATCGGCCAGCAACGAAACCATCGGCAAGGCGGCGTGGCGAAAAGACTTGGTGAAGAGCCAATCTGGTCGCTGCATTGCTGCCTATGCGTATGCCTCCGCAGGACCCGGCGAAAGCACCTCCGACTTGGTATTCGGCGGGCACTGCCTGATTGCCGAGAATGGTGGGATCCTCGGCCAGTCGCGGCGTATTGGTGACGGCAAGGAACCCGACCAGATCAGCGAAACATCCGTGACTTGCGATGTCGACTTGGAACGGCTTGCGCACGACCGACGGGTGATCGGCTCTTTCGATGATGGTCGCTCCGAAAGCAACCAACAATTTCGCACCATCGAATTGGGACCGGCTGCAGAACCGCGACCACTGCGGAAGACATTGCTTCGTTCACTTGATGCACATCCGTTTGTGCCAGATCAATCTGAGGAACGGGATGCCCGCTGTGCGGAGATCTTCGCCATCCAGACCGCAGGTTTGGTGAAACGTCTCTCGAGGTTGGGCGAACAGACCAAATTGTCAATCGGTGTCTCCGGGGGCCTCGACAGCACCTTGGCTTTGTTGGTCGCGGTACGTGCACTGGATGCGATGGGACGCTCACATGCTTGCATTCATGGTGTGACCATGCCCGGCTTCGGAACCACAAACCACACGCGAACCAGTGCCGATCGACTGATCGAAGCGACTGGCGTGACTGGCGAATGTATTGATATCCGTCAGCTATGCCTTGATTCTTATCGTGCGTTGGGGCACCAGCCGTTGGGGATCGACATCAACGAACAGACGACCGTCTTCCAACTCCAAGAACAACTGGGAGGAATTGACCAAGAGGTCAGCGATCTGACTTTCGAAAACGTCCAGGCCCGGATTCGCACCATGCTGCTGATGAGCCGTGGCTTCGTAATCGGCACCGGGGACATGAGTGAGCAGGCCTTGGGCTGGTCAACCTATAACGCCGATCATATGTCGATGTACAACGTCAACACATCGATTCCAAAAACGTTGGTACGTTTCCTCGTTCGCTACGCGGCCGATCATTATGTTGATGGCGAATTGTCGACGCTGCTGCATCGCATTGCCGACACCCCCATCTCACCAGAATTAATGCCGCCGGCCAAAGACGGTTCCATCGCGCAAAGCACCGAAGCCGCGATCGGGGCTTACGAGTTGCACGACTTTTTCCTGTATCACTTCATCCGCAACGGTTCTAGTCGCGACAAGATCTTGCACCTTGCTAGTTTTGCAAAATTCAAGCAGGACTACGACGCCAACACCATTGAAAGCACACTCGATACGTTCCTGAAACGCTTTTTCGCAAATCAGTTCAAACGCAATTGTGTCCCCGATGGGCCGAAAGTGGGATCAGTCAGCCTGTCACCGCGCGGTGACTGGCGAATGCCAAGCGATGCCGACTCAGACGCGTTTCGCGAATCATAGATCCCCTTCAGGCGGGAAAGACGCAATGCGAGTCAACATCTTATTGCTGTAGGGGTCGCAAGCCTGCCATGGGGAGATCTGATCTCGGCGGCGATACAACACTGTTGCAAGCCACTCACTCGCAGGCTTGCTCCCATTGGGGACTTCAAAGCAGATCAAGCTAAGCTGCTTGGAGTAGACTCCGCTTTTGTTCTAATTCATCGATCGCTCGGGCAACGTGATCAACGGTGATCTTCCGCATCGCAGAATTATCTGCTCGACGACGATGACGTCGTGATCCCGCCTCGTAAGCCTGCTGAAGCGCAATTTGACCGTAGGGACCGGAATCTCCTGGACGCGTCGCTCCATACAAACCAATCGTGCTTGTTCCGACTGCAACAGCCAAGTGCAACGGCCCAGTGTCACCACTGATGAACAAGTCAGATGTCTCGATCATTGCCGCTAATTGGTGCAGCGAGGTTGGAGGTGCGATCGACGCCGCCCCACCAGACAGTTCAACGATTTCTTCCGCCATCGCTTGCTCGCTCGGCGAACCCCAAACGATGACGCTCTTGTACTGGTAAGTGTCCCGCAGGTATCGAGCCGTCAATGCAAATCGACTGGTATCCCACAGCTTGCTGTTCCAGGTCGCACCCGGATTGAGGATCGCTAACGAATCCCCTTCCACTTCATTCCGCCACTGCGACGCCCAACTGCGTGCTGATTCTTCAATCGGTAACTTCCAGCGAACCTTCGGAGAGTGAATTTCGAGCGGGATCAATAGCTCGAGAGTGCGATCGGTCAAATGCTGAAAGACCGGGTTGATTAACTCATTGTTAAAAACTCGACTAAGTTCACCGCCGTGGCGACCGGCAAAGCCGATTCGCTGCTTGGCACCCGATAGCCAGCCGGCCAACGCGCTCTTAGTCAAACCTTGGCAATCAATCGCGACATCGAATTGATGGGAACGCAACTGCCGACGGGCATCGCGAATGCTGCGGGGCGAAGTGAACCAGCCTCGTTCCAGCTCGATGACGCTGTTTAGCGCAACATGCTCCCGCACCATCGGGGCTGCTTTTCGCTCGACAACCCAGCCAATGTACGCGTTGGGAAAATGCTCACGGATGGCGCAGGCCAAAGGCAAAGTCAAAATCGCATCGCCGATCGCACTCATGCGTGAAATCAGGATGCGGGGGGCAATCTGCTCGTTCATTTCTGCGATCCTTCGCATCTGGGGTGAGACGGGAGTTTACTTGCAGCGGGAGGAACAAATCCAGATCACTCCTGCCATCCGTAATCCCCCTTTTTCCAATCACGGATTTCAGCGGTCACGCCCGTTTGGCAGTGACCGCTGCGGCCCCCCCGACGCTGCGGCCCCCCCGAAATCAATGCGACCCGAGCCCAGAAATGCAGTAAGAATCGGACAACAAGCTCACAGGGAGTCATCAAGCGGCCGGTTCTTTTCGCGTGATTAAGGATTTCCCCCATCTCACGAGCTGCTTTCCGAGAGAGCGGATTCCCTCCGGATTGCCGACCCCTTTTGCGGCATCAGCTTCCAGCGGGCTCGGCATCTGCCTTGCTTCCCTGGGTCGCTTTCTGATGCCCCCTGTCTTTTTAAGTTCACAAGACTCTTCCATAATGGAAGTCATCGCTGTCCTCTGGGACTCTGCGACTGGAAGCACGTTTGGCCCCACGCTGTTTACAGAGTTTGAAGATGACGCTGGCCCCAACCTGCTCCACTGGCCCCAACCTGCTCCAATAAATGGCTCTGCCCCCAGCCCGCTGGGGCAGCTCTCTTTTTTGCTATCAACCCGAGATTTAATTCCTGGCTCATGAAATACTCACTGGTCGCTATTGTGTTTGCCTATTCTGCGCTCACCTGCTCGTTGCCCAAGGTGTCGGGCGACGAGGGAATGTACCTGTTCAACGACTTGCCCCTCGAATTGCTCAAGGAGCGTCACGACTTTGTGCCGTCGGAAAAATGGGCTGACGATTTACGTCTCAGCTCAGTCCGATTCAACAGCGGCGGCTCGGGCTCCTTCATTTCAAGTGACGGATTGGTGCTGACCAACCACCACGTGGCCAGCGATACGCTGCAGAAACTCAGTACACCTGAGCGAAACTTGATTGAAGCAGGCTACTTGGCGAAGACAGTGGATCAGGAAATCAAGGCTCCCGATCTGGAACTGAATCAATTGGTTGCGATCGAAGATGTGACCGAGCGAGTGAATGCGGCGGTCGCTGATAGCACCAACCCCGAAGAAGCTGCCAAGCAACGTCGCGCTATCATCTCAACGATTGAACAGGAATCGCTCGACAAAACCGGGTTGCGAAGCGATGTGGTGACTTTGTTTGGTGGCGCGCTGTATCACTTGTACCGCTACAAGAAGTACACCGATGTTCGGCTGGTTTGGGCCCCGGAAACCGCGGCGGCATTTTTCGGTGGTGACGCCGACAACTTCGAGTACCCGCGTTACAACTTGGACGCGACCATCATGCGGGTTTACGAGGACGGAAAGCCAGCTGAGTTAGAACATTTCTTGCGTTGGAATCGTGACCCACTCGCTGAAGGTGAACTCGTATTCGTCAGCGGTAACCCAGGACGGACACAACGAATCTTTACCGTCGATGCTCTCAAGTACTTGCGAGACGACCGCTTGCCCTATCTGTTGGACTACCTGCGTCGAAAGGAAGTACTGATGCAGCAGTACAGCCTGAACGGAAAGGAAGCAACACGTCGCGCACGGGATGAATTGTTCGGAATTCAAAACGCTCGCAAGGCCTACACAGGGATGTTGGCGGGACTCCAAAATCCACAAACGTTTGCCGACAAGCAAGCAGCCGAAACTGCACTGCTGGAACAAGTCAAAGCAGATCCAAAGCTGCGTGACTTGGCCGCCGCGTGGGATGATATTGCAACCATTCAATCTGAGAATCGTGACCGCCTCGGAGAGTCGGTGAACTTCCGCAGCTCCCTGTTCGACCTCGCCCTGCAGATCGTATTGTTGACAGCCGAGGACCAAAAGCCGAACCAACAACGACTGCGCGGCTACACCGAATCTTCACGAGAATCGTTGCTGCAAGAACTGCTCAGTCCAGCACCGATCTACCAAGACCTTGAACAGGTCAAGCTGGCCGATGAAATCGCCCGCCTGATTGAGCACCGCGGCGCGGAAGATCCACTCGTCGAGGAAGTTCTCAACGGCAAGAGCCCCCGCGATCGGGCTGCTGAGTTGGTTCTCGAAAGCAAATTGATCGATGTCGATCAGCGGAAAGCACTCATCGACGGTGGACTGAAAGCGGTTCAGCAAAGCAGTGACCCGATGATCCAATTGGCCTGGACCGTCGAAGCAGAGTATCGTCAAATCCGAAGCCAGAGCGAACAACTGCAGGAACGAGAGCGACAAGCGTACGCAAAGATCGCCCAGGCGGTGACGGCAATCCAGGGCACTGGTGGGTATCCCGACGCGACGTTCACGCTGCGGTTAGCGTTCGGGACCGTCAAAGGTTACAGCGAGGACGGAAATCAAATTCCGCCGACCACCAACATCGGCGGGGCTTATCAACATGCAGAGGAACACAAGGGTCAGCAGGACTTTGACCTGCCGGCATCTTGGAACGATGGAAAGAAACGTGTTGATCTCGATACCCAACTCAATTTCGTTTGCACCGCTGACATCATTGGTGGCAATAGTGGTTCACCCGTTGTGAATCGGGATGGCGAACTGGTTGGATTGATCTTCGACGGAAATATCCAAAGCCTGACCGCCGATTACCTGTACAGCGAGCAGCAGTCACGCGCTGTCAGCGTTTCGGGAGTCGGCATCCTCGAAACGCTGAAATCGATTTATGGCGCGAGAGATTTGGCGAGACAAATTGGTCGGTAATTTCTTTCGTGATGAGAGTTCAGCATGCCAACCCCTAGCGTCAATGATTTGACCTCGAAAAAATGCCTTCCGTGCGAAGGCGGAGTCCCAGCGATTTCGCCTGAGCACGCGGTCGAGTATCTGCACGCAACACCGCGTTGGAACCTCGATGATGAGGGCAAAGCAATTTATCGAAAGATCAATTGCAAGCACTTCGTCAATGCAATGCGGCTACTTAACCAGGTGGCAGATATCGCCGAATCGGAGCAGCATCATCCCGATCTGCATCTGACTGGATACCGAAATGTGCGCATTGAGTTGACCACCCATGCCATCGGAGGCTTGAGTGAAAACGACTTCATTCTAGCTGCCAAAATTGACCAAATCGTGGCCTAGCCAATTCCACAGAAAAATACCCCAGGGGGAATAAAATCCTCGTGGGTGAGTGTGATCCCGAGCGGAGTGCTCGGCGAAGCTGATAACAGTGCAAAAGAGTTTTATTTCCACCGTCAGTGACCGCTGCGGGGGGGGGAAAGAGCAAGCGAGAAGATTTTCGCGAACTCGCCAGCTAGCCCGGCGTTTTCTTTCCAAACTCTGCTTTTCACTCTTCGACTGGCAAAGTCGCAGAAGTTAGCGGCTGGATTGACTTGCCGCTTGTCTCGGTGCGCGGCCATAATACAAGAAAGGAAAATGGAGTCGCTGGAGTGAGCTGCGAGAGCATGGACGCGAATTGGAATCCCTCGACACCGATCGGGTTTGGCCCGGACCCTTTGAATCCCCATCCGGCTCGGCCGTTGGATGCTGTTGGAGCAACGAGCACCGAACAATTGCGACAACGTATTCTGCAATCTTGTCCGCGGTTGCCTGGTGTCTACGGGATGCTGGATCGCACAGGTCAATTGATCTACGTTGGAAAAAGTAAATCACTGCGATCACGTGTCTTAAGCTATTTCGCAGAATCCAACTCTGCCGAAAAGGGTGGGCGAATCATCGAAAACGCTCGTGCGATTCAATGGGAAACGCAACCCCATGAATTCGCGGCTTTGGTTCGCGAACAACACCTAATTCGCACCTATGTTCCACGCTGGAATGTACAGGGTGTCCCCCAGCGTCAACGTCCTATGTACCTTTGCTTGGGACGTAAGCCCGCAAATTTTTTCCTCTCCGCGACACCGCCACCAGATTGCATTGGCGTAGAAGGCCCCTTTCACGGCGCCGGACGCATGAGTCAAGCAGTCGACGCACTCAACAAAGTTTTTCAGCTTCGCGATTGCAGCCAAAAGCAAGTCTTTCAATTCGCGGAACAACTCTCGTTATTCGACATGGATCATCGCCCAGGTTGTTTGCGGATGGAGGTTGGTACATGCCTCGGACCGTGCGCGGCGGGGTGTACGCGTGAGCAATACGATCAAAAGGTAAGGGCAGCCGAAAGTTTTTTGGATGGATTCAATCATGAACCGCTTCTGCTAACTCGCGAGCGAATGCAGTCGGCGATCGAGAATCGGCAGTATGAATTAGCTGGCCGCGCTCACCACACCTTGAAGTCGTTGGAATACGTCGACCGAAAGTTACGAATGTTGGCGAGTGCCCGTCGAAAGTACACCTTTATCTACGCAGTGCCTGGTTTTGATGGCTGCGGCAATTGGTATTTGATTCACAGTGGTGAGATTGCTGATGTCGTTGCAGCCCCCAAGAATTCAAACGAATTCCAGCAACTACGCGAGAGATTGGACCACTGGTCAGCAGTGACGTCCAACCAACTGAGCCGTGGGCATGGGATTTATCCCCACACGCTTGGGCTGGTTGCTTCCTGGTTTCGGAAGAATCGCGATCAACTCGACCGCACCTTTTCAACTACCAAAGCAAGCGATGCAGTGGCAGCGTGAACTCACTGCTTGCGTGGTAGTACCTGCCCCGATTAACTTCCTGCGTCAGAAGCGGCAACGCAAACGGCCGCGTTGGATGTGAGGGCGAAGAATGAACGCGAGAGCTCGCTCATTTGGCTCGACTTCCGTCTGCCACATTTCCCCGCACCAATGTGGCTAAAAACTGCTTTTGATGAGATCCCAAGACATGCCCTGCAGGGGGGTTGCCGGATCGCTACAATGTCAAATTAATTTTCAGACAAGGAATCTTTCATGCGCACGACCCTCGCTCTGTTCTTGCTCGCTCTCACGATCTCCCCAAGCGTTGGCGAATCACCCGACTGGAACCAGTGGCGCGGCCCAAATCGGGACGCGACCTTGCCCGGAGCAGAATGGCCAGATCGTTTGGAAGGCCGCCTCGAACTAGCCTGGGAAAAAGAGCATTCGCCCAGCTACAGCGGGCCGATTGTTTCCGATGGAACCGTCTTTACGACCGAGACGATCAACAAGAAAACAGAACGCGTCACCGCATACGACTTGGCCTCTGGTGAGCAAAAATGGCAAGTCGAGTGGGCTGGTTCTTTGGCTGTCCCATTTTTCGCAGCCTCCAACGGAGACTGGATCCGATCGACCCCCGTGTGTGCAGAAGGACACCTGCTGATTCTGGGGATGCGTGACGTCCTAGTCAGCTTGAACCCCAAGACCGGAGAGGAGAACTGGCGAGTCGATTTCCCAGCAGCCATGGGCTCCTCGATGCCATCGTTCGGTGCTGTTTGTTCGCCCTTAGTCGATGACGGAGCGGTCTACGTGCAGACCGGTGGAGCACTCGTCAAGCTCTCCCTGAAAGACGGAAGCGTCATTTGGAAGTCGCTTGAGAACGGGGCCGGCATGATGAGCAGCGGAGCTTTCTCGAGCCCAGTCATCGCCGAACTCTCCAGCGTCAAGCAATTGGTCGTTCAAACGCGTACGGAGCTTTGCGGTGTAAGTCTTGAAACCGGCAGCGTCTTGTGGAAAGAGCCGATTGAGGCTTTCCGCGGGATGAACATTTTGACTCCGTTGGTCAAGGGCGACCAGATTTTCACATCTGCCCACAGTGGGAAAGCCCAACTCTTCAAAGTTGCCAAAGAGGGCGACAACTGGAGCATCGACGAGTTGTGGGTGCAGAAAAATCAAGCTTACATGTCTTCGCCAGTCTTGGTTGGCGATGACATCTACCTGCACTTGAAGAATCAGCGAGTCACATCGATCAGTAGCAACGACGGGTCAGCGAATTGGACAAGCTCCCCCTTCGGCAAGTACTGGAGCATGGTTAGCAACGGCAAGCAACTGCTTGCACTCGATAACGGCGGAGAACTCATGTTGATCCAAGCATCCAACGACGAGTTAACGATCACCGATCGCATGAAGGTCGCTAAAGATTCTTGGGCCCACTTGGCCGTCCAAGGTCCCTACGTCATCGTCAGAGATCTGCGGGCTCTCAAAGTTTACCGCTGGCAGTAAGTTGCACAGCGAATTTTGCGAGGGGTTGAGAAGCACCTCGTCAGTTGGAAAGACAGACCGCCGGGCTCATCCATCCACGCAACGTTTTCCAGCGTGGATGGAAGCTACCGGCGACATTTCTCGGCACAACGTGCGTGCCGCCGCTGCCAGCTAAAAAGATTTCTGTTGTGCTTTTCATGCCACTGTACAGCCGGCCTCAAGTCGCGTGATTCTCTGCGAGTTGAGTGTGTGGCGCATCGGTGCATCGGCCCCACGCAAAAAATGAACTCGAAATGGTCGGCTGATCGCCGGGGCTAAACCGGTCGTAAAACTGAGTTTCGTCCGCTGAGCTGCATCCAGCGTTGGTATCAACTCCGCAAGTATCTTGAAAGGGTCGGTTTGCCCAATCACGGCGACTCTGCGGTCCTTGTTGAGCTCCGCGCGGATCCGTTCGCGCAGTTCCGCTTCTTCGCCGTCGGCCGACCGTAGCATCGTTGGATCTGGAGCTTGGTGCAATGGCTCCCCCGGCAATTCAAGCGCCGGCAACTTTGCTTCGTTCACGTCCAATGGCAAGCGAAGACCACCAATCGCCATCGCGGTTTTGACGACAAGAATCGGATTGTAGGAATACCTGCTGAACTGCGCATCACGCAGGACCAAAATCAAAGTCACAATTTGCGAAACGCCTCGACTACTGTACTCAGGCCCTCCAACGACCGTTCGAGCGACAACGAACCGCTCACCCGTGATGGGAAAGGCATTGATGATCCAGTGATCGGATCGCTCGTCAATTATCCTTGTAGGTGACCAGCGACATAGCTCGTTACCTGCGTCTCGATCGATTCCGGCTGACTTTGCGATCAACTGGTATCCTTTCATTGCTCCTCGGTCAGAGGATGAGAAGGTCGCTTGCTCGACATTGATCAGTGTCATTTTTGTCTTCCGTTAGATTCGAGACACGATCCAGCGTAACGGTTCCAAAATCCCCTGCGGTTGCACATGAAAGGGGACTCGTTGTTGACACCCAGATTCATCGGCTAAGATTCCAGAACTACCAGCAACACTCGCGGCAAAGAATGCGTGGTCCCGAAAGGTGCGCCGGCAAAATTCGAACAAGCGTGGTGTGTTGTTAGCGGCGAACCCAGCCGGATCGTCTCTCGCTTCTGAACATCCGTCGCACTTGGTAAAGACAATCGCCAAGGCGGGGCCATTACTGCGATTGCGTTGCCGGGCGGCGTGTTCGTTGGAAAGCTCGTGCTGCTGAGCAATGTAGGAAGCCAACTTCATGCCAAACAAATCTTCAGCAGATCCCTCATCTCGAACTCGCATCGAATCGCAAAGCAACAATAATCCAGTTGATTTGCTAACGATGCTCTGGATGGCCGGGTACATTCCAGCCTGATTGACCTCCATCGCAATTGCCTCACCAGCGAAATCGGGAGATATCAGATCGACGTCGCGACTTCCCTTCTTCTGCGACATCGAAATCTGGCAATGCAACCATTTCCACAGATCAGCTTCGTTTGGCGTCTTTTCCGGGAACGACCGATTTTCGAGGGCGGTCACGACCTGTTCCTGTAAATCAACAGAGAACGCGCTGGTCGCCATGCCCCGGAACTCCTCGGGGCCTTTGCTGAGAATGTCCAACAGGAGTCCGAGGAATACTGTCTTCCCCGCATTACTTGCTCCCAAGACAGAAATGAAATTCTGTGAGCCACTGCGAGTTGCGACAGCATGCGAAAGCGAGACTGGTGCCTCGCAGTTGGGACAATGTTCGATGCGTTCATTCAAACGTCCCCCGCAACAAGCGCAATCAACGGCGAGCGGAGGAAGCCCTTGCATCATGGGCGCGGTGGGTTGAATCATGTCTTGACCAAATTTTTTGAAAAGAAAGGTGCGGAGAGCAGATGCTGCTTAAGCTTCGCGACAGATGTTGCTTCGACCGCTGCATCAATAATTGTCGAGTGTTTGGGGCTCATCAGGTGATTGGTAAGCGTTCTTGATCTCCGCTGGCATTGCATCGGTTGAAACACAACAGCGAAAACCGATGTTGGCTGCTCGATGCAGCAGCGGTTGCCCCGACCGAAATTGGCAATTGGCTTGGGATGGAAAGTAGGTGTCATAGGCAGCACCACGGATCTCACCCATTGTTTGCTCCAACAGAATCGAAATTCCTTCTTCCGCCGTTGGTAAGAATTGCGTATCGACCCATTCCCAAACATTTCCAATCAATTGCTTCACGCCATTTGGAGTGCCTCCGCAAGCGTATTGCTCGCACGGCACCGTATCTCCGACTCCGGAGGCCCAAACATTCGTCTTACTTGGGTCGAAGGCGTTTCCCCAGGGATATCGAATTTCAGCGCCATTCCCACCATGGCCTTTCGGCCAAGTCGCACTCCGTTGCCACTGCTCGGTCGATGGCAGACGCTTACCCGCCCAGTTCGCGTACGCGTTTGCCTCGTACCAACAAATGCCGACAACGGGATGGTCCTCTCTTCCTTCCGGCGGCTGGCCGTCGCACCATAACTTTGGCCCTGAGTTCCCCGTCCGGTCGATGAACTGCAACAAATTTGGCAGCACGTGTTCCGGCCAATATTGCGGGTCGGTGTAACCTCCGGCCTGAACAAACCGCGAGAATCCGGCGTTGGTGATGCAATGCCGATCCAGATAGAAAGATTCAACGCTAACCAATTCCTCGTAATCGGCCAGTAACTCAAAACCTTCCCGTGTTGTAACTGCCGTATCACTGATCAGCGTCACCTCGCCTCCAGGAACGAGCGCCATTTCGAACTCCAGCGCCTTCCAAGCAAAATCACGTGATGCATCATCGAAATTCATTTCCTCCGTGTCGTTCAAGACACAGCAATAGCGGCGATCGCGAATCATCCGGCGAGTATCCGGTGGAGCATCGGATACAT
>JAQWPZ010000180.1 GCA_029245125.1 Rubripirellula sp. | reverse complement strand
AGAGACATTCATTCATGTTCAAGCGATCATTTTTATCGAGATGTTTTCGAAGGCTGCGAAGTCTCCGAATGATGCATCAGTGTTTTTATCCAATTCGCGCTGTTGCTCGGCCTCGACAGAATTCACCGCGTCGAGAATCGATACTCAAAAACAGCATGCGGATCATTGAAGGCATCGATGTGTTTCCCAGGACCTCATCCACCGTAGCGTTCACCGGCCAACCGGTACCGTTTATTTCGCGTTCAAAAACGCCATTGCAGCCAGGAAGCAAAGCCCCCAGCATTCGCATCCGGAAAAGCATTGGTTAAAAATGACGCGTAGCTGGTTTTGCGGTGATCAAATTCGAAACCAAGTTACAGCGACGGACGAATATCCCAAAATAGGGTTGCGCGATAAGAACCGTTTCTCAAACTCTGAAATGGATCGAGATGTCGAAGCCCCGATCAATAGATGGCCTGATCAACAGATGGCCGAGCGAGAAAGACGTGCCCAAGAGGTCTGCGTTAAAAGGGTCCAGCTTGAAACCCCCTCTCGGTTCGTTCCTGAAACCGGATCACAGGCACTGAAAACAGGAAACAACCGCCGCCCACTTGGGCGGCGGTTGAGCATGCATTTACACAAACCTTCGTGTGTCGCGGACTACTGCATCATTTTGGCAGCTTGGTCAAAACCTTTTTCAGCGGCATGTGATGCCGAAGTCTCTCCATTGCCGTCTTTCAGCGTTTTGTCCGCTCCGCTGGCGACCAGGATCTTGATGCACTCGATGACCTTATGGTTTTCTTTGGAATCAACTGGATTCAATCTCCCTGCAGTCCAATGCAGCCCGCTTCCCTGATCTTTCGTAACCGCGTTCACATCGGCCCCATGCTTGATGACCAGCTCAAGCATCTCGGGCTGTCTCCAAAAAACCGCTTCGTGGACGAGATTTCCGCCATGCTCAAGTCGAGTGTCGATGTCGGCACCCTGCTGGATCAACCACGTCGCAATCTCACCTTGACCAGCACCGACCGCCAGCATCAAGGGCGTCTTGTTGAATCGCGTCGCTTTATCAATCTCAGCACCTTTCTCGTGAAGGTAATCCATGATGTCTCGGTGGCCACCACCAACTGCGTATCCAAAGGCGGTGTAAGAATTCGGGGAGGTGCCATCCAGCTCGGCCCCATCAGCAATTGCTTGTTTCACAGCTTCAAGATCCCCATTCCTCGCAGCAATCAACAGGGCTTCCTGCGGATTCGTTACCTTCCGAAACGCCCGAGAACGATTCACTTCGCCTTCCGTATTCGTCCTGACCGTAACAAGCTCGTCGCCTGTCGTATCGTAGGCGGCTTTAAATACCATATTCATCATATCGGCACCGACGGTCGGCAAATTACCATTGGCAGCCAAATTGTTCGTTGAACTCTCCATCACTTTTTCGTTGTCAACGTAAAGAGCAGCTTGCTTGCCACTTTCCATAACCGCGACAAGATGATGCAGTTTCCCATCGTCAATTACGACAGGATTTTGGAGCAAGTTCACGCCTGCTGAACTGATCGTACCTGTGCGTTGGTGGCGATGAATCCGCCAATTTCGCCACTGACCTTTGGAGATAAGCGTTTGCCAAACCGTGTCAAGCTCATCTGCCCGAAACCACAGCGACAACGAGATCGCTCCAGAGGCAGGCTCGTAGTCTTTCGCTTTTCCCCCAAGGGTGACGTACTGCTGATCACCATCTAAGCCGATTCCGCTTCCAACTTTACCCTTCTCGAATGTTGGAGGAACCGGAGCAACACCATCCCGACCTTGACCACTGGAATCATTCAGATTGCCGTCAAACGGCCATGCACCAATCAACCCCTTCGCAAACCCATCTTTGCGATGACCAGCAACGCTTAACCCTGCACCTTCATTCCAAAGCGTGTCCACTTCACGATCCGAAAGTGGCCGATTCCAGATTGCCAACTCATCGACCATACCCGACCAATTCCGCTTCCACGAGGAAGCGGGATATTCTTGACGCATCTCGGTCAGTTCAAACTCGATCAAATCAGATTTAGGCATCAACTCGACATTCGACGAAGTTCGATTCCTGAGCACACCATACTCATCGAACCGCTCATGAATGTGCTTACCATTATCAAAACGCTTCAATTCGAATTGGGCACCGTTGTAGCGAATCCATGATCCGGCCACGGCTTTGCGGGCGGCCTCATCCGATTCTTTGTCGGCCGCCAACAGAGCGGTAGTCGAGCAACAAAACATGGCGATCACCACGCCACCAATGCGGCTAAAACAACGAGAAAAACTGTTCATGCCATTTCCATTTCGGAGGGTATTTTTTAGGGAAGAGATTGCAAACCAGCTCGGCGACAGCCGATTGGTTCCCAGACCCACGACCACATTCAAATAGCGAACTGCCTAGCAGAACAAACTGACGCGGTAAAAGTCTTGATGATCAGGAAACGCCCGAGCAAGCGATCGTTACGATCAACGAAAACCCCGCCCGAGAACGGGCACTCACAACGGTCCGAACCGCGGTGCCAGATCCAAGGAAACTCTCCTGACGCTCATCTTTCGAGAACCATCATTAGCCAGTGCGTAAAATCCCACCTCGATACCCGATGTAATTTCCCTCGATTCGTACTCGTCCGGTCTTGGTCAAGATCAGGCCACCGACAAATCCAAATTCGCTCTCAGCTGTCGATCGCGCCCAACACTCCACCGTGAATATCGCCCCCAACGCAAGGCGGCTTCAAATCGATCCTTCGCCGTGTTAATTCGGTCAGAAATCGGGGCGTATCAAGTGATCCAGAAGCAGCCTTCAAATACCAAACCAAAAGACCAACAGGGATGGCCGAGCAATTTCAAATCGCAAGCCGCAGTCCGCCAGTGATTGCAGATTGCTTCACCATCGGCTGGAGAATCGCAAGCCCGTGCGAGGATAGCTGAAAACAAGCTGTTAACAGTCTAAAAGTGATGAGTCATAATGAGTCTGCCTTCAATTCCGCACCGTCGTTCATTTGACACTCGCTTTCGCAGTCGACATTTCGTAGTCCACTGAAAATGTCTCTTTCAAATCTTTGTTGTCTTCGTCGAGAAGTGGCGAATAGGTCCTCACATGAATTTTGTCTTCGCTCGGTACAAACCGCAGGGAGCGAAGCCAACCGTCGCCACCGTTGGGCAGACCTTGATAATCCGTGAGCATCTCGAGCACTTTACCGCCCGAGTCGTTGACACTGGTTTGCAGTCCGACCCCCAAGACGTGTCCACTGACGACAAGAAAAATATTCGGCTGCTTGCGAATGAACTTCTGCCACATATCCTCACCACTGTTGCCAGCGATACCGTAAGCCGTTGCGCAAGACGTATCCCGCTGCTTTGGACGCATGTAGCAGTGCGTCGCGACAATCACGCGATGATCGGGGTAACGCTTTGTCACGCTGGCTGCCCAATTCAACGTTTCATCGCGAGGCGCGAACTCGAGGTTCAAGATCATGAATTTCATTCCACATGCTTCGAAGAAGCAATAGTTGTTATCGTTGGTTTCACCCATATGCCCGCCGTACCACTTTCGGCCCTCAAACCGTTTCGGCGAGTAGTAAGTGTTGTACAGCGTTGAATCACGATTTTTGACAACCATGTCATGGTTGCCTGGTGCCATGCTGTAGGGCACCACCCCATCGAGGAGCCGCATGGCTCGATCAGCGTTTTCCCACTCGGGCTTCTTCGTCGATGTTTGCACGATATCACCGAGGTGAATCACAAATTTGATGTTTTCCGATTTTGCCTGCTCCCGAATCCAAAGTGCTTGCGAAACGTAGGTATCTGGATACTTTTCTGAGTAGTTCTGCGTGTCAGGAAGCAACACGATCGAAAAACTTTCTGCTGCCGAAACATCATCCTCAGCATTCAGAATTGGCTGAAAAGAAAAGAGAGACGTCAATAAACAAAAATTCGCAATCATTCGGCAAAATGAATTCGGCATCTTCTTCTCCTCAAGGGAATGGCTTTAACACCCACAGTTTGACGCGACAAAAATCTGGGTGTTACAAAATCCGGGGCGGCGTCAGTATTTTGGCTGGCAAACACCTCGGCTTGAAAATCACGAAGCAATCGGTCACATCGCAAATTGGCAGCCGTGACGGCACACAACGAACAGCCGAACTCCGACTAAATCGAAGGCTTTCCCACATTTAGTCGCACGAAGACGTGGCATGGTCGAACGGCGAAAAAGAGGGTTGAATTCTCTTTTCAAGCCTTCGGCGTGTAAAAACGAGATCGCTCAGAGACGAAGTTCACTGGCGACATCACGGGCAATTCGATAAGAAGCTGATGAGCGCTGATTTAGAAACCAGAAAACGGCTACGCGAAAACAGGACTCAACCGGGCCATGCAACAGATCGCAATCGCGTACGCTGCCGCGTTATTTGTGTTGAGTGTAATCACTTTTTTACTTTACGGATTTGATAAACGTCGCGCCCGGATAGATGGCCGTCGAGTTCCTGAGAAAACGCTTCAACTGTTCGCGTTGTTTGGAGGCTGGCCCGGCGGATTGTGTGGACAGCAATATTTTCGGCACAAGACGAGAAAAGTCAGCTTTCAAATCACGTTTTGGCTATGCGTGCTTGTGCACGTAGCGACGGTTGCAGGTCTCTTTTTCGTCATGTCGCGCAGCAACTGAACCAATGACACGGCGGGCAGCCCCAGCGAACCGCGTATCCCACCTGCTTCAATTCGTCGATTCCCAGAATCAACCTCCCGACTTAGCTGCGGCAGCCTTGCACCCCGGCAAGGTCATGTCGACGTCAAGACGCACCTCCCAATATCCGGTTCGGCCGACAAGATTAACATCGCATTTTGCCTTGATCCGATCGTAACCAAGCTTTTTCAACCGACGATGCAAACGGAGGGCATCGCGATGCCCCAGATGCCCGATCACCTTACCGCCAATTTCCACGCCGGTTGCATGCGGAACACGTCCCTCGGGGTCCGATACCAGCGTCGCATCTGTTTCGTGTTCAAAGAAGTCACGCTCTCCCTCTTTGCTGTGCCAGCTATTCGATGTCGCTTTCCAAAACGCATCGAGATACTTGATGGCCAACTCTGTTACTTCGATCTCGAAGGTTCTTGGCCCCGGCACACGTCTGGTCAGCGTCTGCAGTGGTTTCGACTTGCTAAAGAGCTGCTGCAAAAATCTCAACTTCTGACTCCTCTACTCGGTAGGGCTCAAAGCGATCAGTTCACGGTTCAACAAGCGTAAGTTTCGCCAACCGCGTGTCGCCATTCACCGCCGAGCGCGTTCTGACCCCTTAATGTAACGTCACCACCTGAGGCGATGTTCTCTGAATCGCCGGAATTGGTTGAATACGCGGAGCGCCGATACAGAACGAACTCACACGGACTCGTTTTTTGTCAAGATTCGGCTGAATCGCTTGCGAAGAACCACCAATCGCGATCGTCAAATGAAGCGTGTGTTTTACCGATTCCCCTTCGAAAAAAATCACCTCGCAGCACTATCGGCTCAGATATCCCTTCACGGATTCAGATGGCAACACGGCGGGACTCAGCCAGACCGCGTCACTTGACATTCGGATTAGTTCGAAGCAGAAGGTAGCAAATGAGATGCGTTTGATTCGCCTGTTCGCGTTTCGCTGAGACATTCACAACTTCTTCTCTGCTCAGGTTGCCCTGTCCGATTCATTACCGGGAAACTTGTGTTCCGCACTCCGCGCAAAGCATCTCAACGCTTTAAAACGTCGTGCGATCCGATGCTGTCTGAAAAACACATCGAGATTCAATCCATAATGCAAACAGTGAATCGAAAAAGACTCCGCATCGCTCGTCTTGCGAACCCTGTGCAACTGATATGGCGGACTTGGTAGCGGCAATCGGAATTGAACTCGCTTTGAGTTCGGCAATCATAACCGGCGGTCATTCACCAATATCCAATTTTTACCATCAGACGTTTGACAGTGATGCCCTCTTCGTCGAGCCAGTGTCTTCTTCTTTTCGTCTGCGCACCGGCACGCATCCCCCACGATCATCTTCTTCTTGTCGCACGAACATGGTTCTTTCAGAGATTCGCGAGCGTTCCGGTCGAAGTGCCGAACGTATCGGTTTCGATATTTAACTGCTGTAGCATCGAAACAAATAGGTTGCACAACGGGGTTGTGTCGGGCGGGTCGAACACCAAATGCTGGCCGTGTTTGAAGTCACCACCGGCCAGCAGCACTGGTAGGTTCCTATTGGAATGGCTTGATGCATTACCGAGGTTACTAGTCAACAGCACCGTGGTACGATCCAACAACGTCGCATTTTGTTCCTGAGTTTGTTTGAGTCGATCAAGAAAATGCCTCAATTGTTCGAAAATTTCAGTTTCAATCCGCTTAAGCTGGCTGATATTCCCTGGATCTTTTCCGTGATGGGATAGGTTGTGGTAGCCATTATTGACACCATCAACGGTGACCGAATTTTGCTCGAAGATATTGAAGGTGATGATGCGGGTCGCATCTGTCTTGAACGCAAGATAAGTGATGTCGAAGAGGTTCTGCATGCGCAGGTTGAATTCGCTACGTGATGCAGGATCAACGGGTGCTGCGATATCAACTTTGGGCTTAGGCGTATCGAGCCACGACTCCGACTTCGCAAGCCGGCGTTCAGCCTCACGGACGGATGTAAAGAACTCATCCATTTTTACCTGATCAGCATTGCTAATCCGAGGTGTTAAACGCTTGGCCTGGGCATTGATCAGATCCAAGATACTTCCAGAACGTTCGATTGCTTTCCTTGCCGCTTGCTTACTAGAAATACTCTCATCAGCGAACAATCGCTGAAAAACCATCGACATTCGAGATTCGGCCGGCACAGGACTGCCGTCCACTGACCACGTTAGATTCGCATTGCCCATGCCAAGCGGCAGCGTATCAAACCGAGTGAATCCACCGAGAAACTTGGCCGCATATTGGTCAAGTGAAACCCCCATTTTCTGACTGCTGGGTGTACCGTTGAAGATACGAGCTTCAGCAGCATGTCCACCAACGACCCCGGGATGCGAAAGGCCCGCAATGACCGTGTACTGATCGCGGAATTGGTCGAGATGCTCGAGGTATTCAGAAGGCTCGAAAGCTGTGCCCGCTTGCTGTGGAAATAACGCTGGCGCGTAGAGCCCAAGGTTCAAATTGATGAGCACCATTCGTCGCGGGACGCCATCGCCATTGGGCTGGGCAGCGTGTGCGGTCGTTTTCATCGCTTCGAGCCAAGGTAACGCAACCGCCACACCCGAACTTTTTAGAAGCGTTCTTCGATCAATCGAATTTTCAGGACGCATCAGATCACCTTTCTTCTGTTGTATCTGATTCAGTTCGTATGAAACGCATCGCTAAGAACAATCTGCTCAACAAGCGTTTGCAGCCCGAGATCATGCTGTTCGAGAGCATCCGCGATTGAATCAATGGCTTCGTCATCGGCGAAGTCGAGCCCACGTCCAATTGCGTAGGTCATGATTTTTTCGGCAACGCACCGCACAACCCTGTGCTTGTTCTCCATCAACCGTTCGCGGAACGATTCGAATCCAACGAATTGACCAAAATTTGGAGCGTCGGCAAATGACTCAACAGGCGGCCCATCAACATACTGAATGACGTCCTTCCTGGCAGTCGGCTTGGCCCCCGGTTTCAAATTTCGATAACGCTCTCGCCAACCACCAATCACATCAAAATTCTCCAATGCCAAGCCATACGGATCGATCTTTCGATGGCAGACGTTGCACTGCGATAGCTGACGGTGCATTTCCATCTGCATCTTAATGGTTGTTGCCCCACGAATATCGGGTTCTAGGTCGGTGCTAATTGGTGGTGGCGGCAGCGTTGGCATTCCCAAGATATTTTCCAGCACCCAAACACCGCGAACCACGGGAGAGGTTGTGGTTCCGTTGGACGTGACATTCAAGATGCTGGCATGAGTTAAAAGGCCGCCACGATGACTGCCGACCGGCAGTTCGACGCGGCGAATCTGCCCACCTTCCACGCCTGGTATTCGATAATGATCTGCCAATCGCTCGTTGAGCATGGAGAAGTCCGAATCGATGAAGTTGTCGATGCTCAAATCATTGACCAAGATTTCTCGAAAGAACTGCTGGGTTTCCGCACGCATCGAGCGTTCCAAATATTCATCGTATTCCGGATACAGCCGAGAATCTGCCTGCATTTCGCCGACCAGATCGACACTTAACCATTGGCCAACAAAGTCATTAACGAAACGGCCGATTCTGGGATCGGCAATCATTCGCGCAACTTGTTGCTGAAGCACTTCTGGTTGCGAAAGTTGGTTGCGTGCTGCCAAGCGAAGGAGTTGATCGTCCGGCATACTGCACCAAAGGAAGTACGATAGCCGTGATGCCAAAGCGAAGTCGTCCAGCTTTCCCGGTTCCTCATACAGGTATAAGAAGTAGGGCGAACAGAGGACTGCCTTCAGGCTATGCTTCAACGCTGCGAGGCTGTTGTCACCGTCGAGTCGAGCTTGTTGATAGAGATCAAAATAGGCATCCACTTCCGATTGGGGCGCTGGGCGGCGGAAGGCCCGCGAGGCAAAACGATCGAGGATCTCTTCGACTTCAAGGTCGGAGTAGCTCTCTTTCACCGCGTCGCCAAAGATGACTTGGTGGCTCCGGGGCGGCCACTGGTCGATCAACGGCCCCACAATCTCGATATCTTTGATCACGATTCCCGGACCACCGTAAGCCGCGATCAATTCCGGCTTCACCCAGTTGCTTAAGTCCGGCGGGCTGAGACCAAACGACTGACTCTTCTTCAGAAATCCTGTGAATTCGAATGAGCGTGGGGTTTCGTCAGCAACCTCAACTTGACCGTCCAGCGTTGGAACCAATGTTCGTGTCCACGTATTGCCATGATGAACTTCCAGCCGAAGACGCTCACCCTGATTGCGAATCGCGTAGGCAGTAATTCGAATTCGGTACTGTCCCTCAACCGGCGCCCGAAATCGGCGATAAATCGGCGGGATGCCTGATCGCGAAATGATCACGTCGTCACCCTGGTAGTCGGTCAAGTACGGTCGGACTCGCCCCGACTTGGGATCCGGTTCTCCGCGTGGCGAATCAGGCTCCACAAGCTTCAAAGAGAGCTTCTCCGTCTTCGGCCGCTCCCCCGTCACAATCGCCTTGTCAAGAATCACATCAGCAATTTCCAGGTAGGCTTCGAGCTGACTGGCCGAGAGCAGTAAACCGCTGCCAATGTTATTGAAACCGTGCTCGACCCCATCATTGGGGAAACTCGCTACGAAATCACCTTCAAGCCCGAATAGGTCGTGAATCGTTGCGTTGAACTGGGTCTTATTGAGCCGTCGAAAGATGACCTCGTTCCCCTCTTTGCTACGGAGCACCTTCGCAGCACGCTGCAGTTCGCTGTTGATCCGTTCGATCACCGCATCCAGTTCGTCTTGCTTCGGTCGCGTTGCCTCCGGTGGTGGCATTTCACCCAGGATCAGCAACTCCGACACTTTCTGCCACTGGCCTGCAGTATCGCGACTAGCGGACGGGTCACGCCCGAGCTCCTCCAGCGAAAAACCTCCTTCTGGTTCGTCGCCACGGTGGCAATCATGACAGTGTTGCTTGAAAAAGGGCGTGATCTCTTGATGAGCTGCATTCGCACTACCTTGACTGGCAGAAGCTCCATCAGCCAGCGCCCGCACCGCCGAACATGGCACGACGAAAAAACTGATCACGAAGCCAGCGATGGCCGGCAAGAGTGCGTGAGTGCGGTCGAAGATTCGCCCTCGCCAGCTAGGCTTGCTCAGGTTCACATGCGAATGGCGAGCATTGCTCCAGCGGTCCCGCTCTTTCCGAGCAGCACCCCGCTCTTTCCTAGCAGGGGCAGACTCATCTCCGGTAACGCAAACGGTCAAATTGGTCATAGCATTTTCTCGTTTGACGTATCAACCAGACGGAGGCCGAAAACTGCTGGTATATGGCGTGCGACAGCAGAGAATCCTATCTGTTCGAAATTGGTTACGATCCGATTGCAGTTCAAATTCCCATTAGCTGTGCGGCAGCGGTAGCTACCCGTATTACCGGGGGCACGCCTGTTTCTATCTAGCCGGCGTTTCCACCCTGACAAAGCAAGTTTAACGACGAAAGGTCGACAAATGTCAGACATTATTGAAAGGACTTCCTCGGATCTGCTTCAAAACAATTAGCTCGGCACCGACAGTGGCAGGCTGGCAGAGACTCGAAAACGATCCTCGACGTCAAAGTTGAAGTCACCACGAATCGAGTAGAGGCGCGACCTTCATTTTGAAACGAAGGCAAATCGCTTTTTCCAACCAGTTGGCTCACGCCATTGCGATCTTTCCACTGCAATTGAAATCCGGTCTGATCATCGATGATCATTGGCACGCAATTTTCCATCGATCATTCCTGCTCGGGAACATCGCATCCGATGACCCGATATTCGATAGCGGCAAGTTCGGCAGCTCCGACGCCGACGACACCCGCAGCGTTGACACCAGTGCTCTTGATAAAGTCTCAACGATCCATGCTTTTTCTCCCTCTTTCAAGTGTTACCGTCGACAACAAGCTTGCCGTAGAAACCGAATCGGGCGGACCGCAAGGAAAGTGTGCGATCGGCGTCCGCACTACGGAGCATTCTTCGCGACGTTCCCAAAGGCAACGTGGCGGAGCATCCACGAGGTATCTTTTTGTGGCACATTGAAAACTAGATCCCAGCTGACGCCATCGACACTTCGGTGGATACCCTCACGGGTCACACAGATCAAAGTACCGCGATCCGATTCGGCAATTGGCCCCGGTGGCACCGAGTCTGGCAAGCTACGCCAAGTCAGCCCGTCTTTACTGGCTCGTGATTTGCGTCCTGCGAGCCAAAACTCGCCACGCACAAAACTCAACGCACGATACCCGATTCGCAGGGCACCTGGTTCGATCTTACCGCTCCAAGTTTCACCCCCATCCGTCGAGCGGGTGACCGTACCCTTATCTCCAGAATTGATCACAAATACACCGTTGCCATAGACAATGTTTCCGGCGACAAACAATCGTCCGTTGTTCTGCGTGTAGCCGTTACTTATCTCGCCGGTGATCCAAGTTTTCCCTTTGTCTTTACTGACAACAACCATCGGACCATCACCAGCCACAACGATTCGGCCACCTTGATAATCGCCGTAGGCCACTTTCATGTGATGCGTTCGGATGTCGAGTGATCGCATCTTGAGAACACGCCAAGTCCGGCCCCGATTTTCGGAAACACTTACAGAGTTGGATCCTGCGCTCAAGAGTATGCCTGGAGCTGCGGCAACACCCAGAACATTTGGATACTGAGCCCCCTCGCTTGTAGCTGCCAGATGAGTCCAGTTTTCCGCATCTGCGGATCCTAGCCAGTAGCCGCTTGCTCCCCAGCCGGAATAAATACTGAATAGACCATCGGCGTAAGCCAAGCCGTGAACCCCATACGGGCCGTGCCCGCCGTCACCCGCGTCACTCGACAGCAGAAAACTCTGCTTCCATGTCCGGCCATCATCTCTGGAAATCAGTATTCGCATACCGGATGATGCGACGGCAAAGACTGGCACTTGTGGCTTTGATTCCAGACCACTTCGCAACGGAATGTCAACAAGCGGTTGGGGGTGAATGCGTTTAGGTTCATCCGCATCCAATACCTCGGGCCAAACAGAGAGAAAACTAGCGACGACAAAAGTCAACAAAAAACGGCGAAAGCAAGAATCAGAGAACATCATTCACCTGCAAGGTAACCGAACCGCATACGAATTGTCTTTATCACGAACCGGCCGAGCCAAAACCCATGACACGTCTCGCTGACTGCTCCCCTATCGTATGGGAAGCTTCCACTCGGAATGAAAGTAAGCGCGTCGCTGTCTGACACATTCTCAGTTTCGATCATGAAATCTCGTCCGCATGAGAAGCTTGCCGGGACGCCTACCATTTGATCTGCCCCGACACGGTCTGCTGATCTGGTGAATACCTTCGCGGAACCAACAGCACGCTATTCCATACCGCTGCCAATGTGCACGAAACAGCCCATCCCCGTGGCCCTCCGTGGCAGCGTACTCACCCCCCTCGAGATCACACGGTTCATTCAGTCATCTACCCGCGTGGCATCCAACCACCGGGAACAATATCGATCTCTTTGCAAAAAGTGGCTCGACAATCGAGCTGACGGCAACTTCCATCAAGGGGCACCTACCCATATCCTTCAGGGCTGACTCCAATCAATGTGGTCTACATAGCTTGCCTAGGAAAAGAACGCGTGAATCACCCGACACCATCCAACGCGAAAAACGCATCGTTCTTGTGCGTCTGCGGACAAACGATTCCGGCGAATATTGAGAGTGGTGGCAGGTGCGACCATTGCGGCCGCAAATACTCGGGACAGGCTGTGAATCTTTCGATGACGCTGACAATGGACTTGCCATCGGGGTCGACAGCGTTCGCCACAGAATCGGAGGACGATGAAATGATCGGGCAAACCCTCGATCACTTTACCATCATCGATCGGCTTGGCGGAGGCGGAATGGGAACCGTTTACCGTGCAATGGACGAATCGCTGCAGCGATATGTGGCAATCAAGGTGCTTGGGCGTGGCGTTCGGGGCGTGAACAAGACGGCGCACGTCGAGAGATTGCTTCAAGAAGCACGGGCACAGGCTCGCGTGAATCACGCGAATGTCGTTCACATCTACTTCGTTTCGCGAGACGAAGACCTGCCCTATTTGGCAATGGAGTTGGTTCCGGGCAAAACGCTCTCGACACGAATTGCAGAAGAGCCGATGAGCTATCGCGAGATCGTTCGTATCGGCACTCAAGTCGCTCACGCGCTGCGAGAATCGACCCAGCTCGATATCGTTCATGGAGATATCAAGCCCAGCAATATTTTGCTCTACGAAAACGTTGCCAAACTATCCGACTTTGGCCTATCGCATCGCATTTCGTTACCCGGACCGGACTCGGGAAGAGTTGCCGGGACACCCAACTACATGGCACCCGAAATCTGCCTCGGTGAATCGGCAACCGTTCAATCCGACATGTATTCATTCGGCGTGATGCTGTTTGAGATGACTTTCGGACGACTGCCATACTCGTTCAGTGACAGCAGCTTCGAATCACGCCTGGATGCTCATCAGAACACCGCACCTGAGTTCCCAGTGCTGTGGCCGACGGAGGTGCCTGAACGATGGCGTCCGTTGCTTGAGAAGTTGCTAGAAAAGGATCTCACCAACCGTTTTTCGACGTGGGATGAAGTGATTGAGCAGCTACGTTCGCTGCGGCCAATGCGGCCAGTGGCTGCTGGACGAATCAAGCGAGGCATCGCGTGGGCCGTCGACCTGCTGATACTGGCCATGGCACAAGCCACCATGGTCATACTGGGGGCACTTCTGGGCAAGTTTCTATTCTCCAGCTGGATCCTGGTGACACTAATTACCGCTGCCAGCGCGTTCATCGTTCCCGTGGCAGTTTTACGTTGGGTCAGCCTCGGCGGATCGTCACCCGGAAAAAACCTAATGCAATTGCGAGTTGTCGATCGTCACGGCATACGACCACCTCCGCAAATTTTAGCTCGAAGATCGATCATGCAGTATCTACCAATCTGGATCGCACCGATCCATGCGCTCGACTTGCCCCTTTTGGTAACGCTCTCCATGACGGGGGTGGTGGCCTTCGTCGTGATCGTCGACACCATCCTAGCTCTCACTCGGTGGCAAGGCCAAAGCCTGCATGACCAGTTCTATGACACGCGTGTTGTGTTACTCGATGCGCGAGAAGGGAATTGAATCACTCGACCTCTCCAAGCAAAGTATCGATCTACGTCGTCGCCCGCCCTCTCCGAACATGCTGGTGACCGACGATGACAAAAAATCAGCAAGGCAATCGAGCACTCATCGCAATCTCAGCTGAATCCGCGCAAATCATCCAGATTTGCGACACCGCACAAGGGCAACAGCGGATGATCCATCACAAAGCGTCAAATGAGATAGAGTCGATTAGCCACGATCCGCTCGGCTGCACTCGCTTCGACCTGGTAAAGACAGGCGAACCACGGTCTAGGTAGTAACGAATGAGCAGCGTGTTGCTTGGAATTTGATCATCATTGGGTTAAGTTACAGGGATGGAAACCTGCCAAAAATCACGATTTTCCCGGACACGTCCACCAAGGATGCTCTCGTTGTCCACCTTCGTCTTTTTGGCCGTCCTGCCAACCTACGCCTCGGCCCAGGAATCGGCCCAGGAATCGGCCCAGGTATCGGCATCAGCCCAAGCATCGGCACGAGCAACAGCGGAACCAACGAGCACGAAGTTCGAGGTCAATGCGAAACGCTTTGTGACCGAATTCTGCATGGATTGCCACGGACCGGACAATCAAGAAGGGGAACTACGACTCGACACTGTCAGCCATGATCTGTCGAACGATGACGCGGTACAAACCTGGAATCGAGTTTTCGCACAGGTTCAATTTGGGGAGATGCCCCCGGTCGATAGTGTCCAACCGCAGGCATCTGTCAAATCAGATTTCCTACAGCAGATCGAAGCCGAACTGACGCGGTTTGACCAGGGCTTCGGTTTGGCAGAAAAGCTGCAACTCCCTCAGTTTGCAAATTACGTCGACCACAACACTCTCTTTGACGGTAGTGTGACAGAACTGCCATTTACGCCGGCGAGATTGTGGCGTCAGCGGCCGATCATTTACGACGCGATCTGGGGCAGCGCTTACGGACGGGCTCCAAGGTACAGCGTCAAGATCGGCGGCACCGGAAATCATCTGATCACACGAGGCCCGCACAAGGGCAAGCTGATGGCGACTCGATATTTCGCCGATCAGAAATACGCCAACCCGTTTTTCGAATTCGTGCATCACGCATCTGGATTTACAGATTACGCGTCGATTGTCGCAGACCAGTCATCGCTGGAAGCGTTGCTCGTCAACGCTGAGACGATGGCTCAAATCTTAACCGTTGGCCAGCGGGTGCGGATTGTCACACAGGTAAAAAACAAAGGGAGCCGGACGGGGAATAACGAAGCGATGTTTGTTGGCGGAGTGACCACCACCGCAAACGAATACCGCGGGCGAGTCCCAGTTCTTTTTCAAGAGATCGTGCAATCCGAAGGGGCGGTTTCTCGTGAACTTTTTGAAGAGGCCCTCGATGTTGTCTTCGCACTGTTCCTGCGTCGCCCACCCACTGAAGCTGAATACGATAATTACTGGAGCAACGTTTTCCAAAAGAACGCCGAACTTGGCAATCAAATGGCGCTGCAGGCGGTACTGATCTACGTCACGCTGACTCCAGAATTTGTCTATCGCATGGAACTCGGAATGGGAGAACCTGACGAGCAGGGTCGCCGATTCCTGTCGCCGCAGGAATTGACTTACGCGATTCATTACGCGCTCCACAATAAGCCGGCATTCGGGATTGATGAAATCGAGACCGTCGACGTCTACACAAAAAAGAGTGAAGCACCTATCCAACGGGCGATGTCCACACCGAGACCCGCCTGGGCATCCGGGCACAGTGCGCTGGTGATGGAAATGAAGGATGGAAATCTAAAGACACGTGCTGACGTCGAACGTGTGGTGCGAGAAATCCTGGACACTCCTCAACCGAGGTGGGCGATAAACCACAATCGAACTTATCTCTCTACGACCAACCCCCGTGTTCTTCAGTTTTTTCGCGAGTTCTTCGGCTACTACAAAGCGGCAGAGGTGTTCAAGGATATCGAAGAATTTAAGAAACGTGATGGTTTCAAACAGTTTGATAATGGCAGTGCCTCCAAACTGGTGTACGACACAGATAGCCTGATTCTGCATATCTTGCAGGAAGACAAAAATGTCCTCCGCGAGTTGTTAACGACAGATAAAGTCGTTGCGGTTTACTGGAACGGCCAGAACGATGCCAAGCAGATCCAACGAGCTCGCGGTGAGGAAAACTACAGGCTTGCGCACCACGTGCAAAGCTATAATCTCGACCCGTTCGAACAGCAATACGACAAGGATTCCAGCAGCGACAAACAGACCCGTTTGAACGGAAAGGTGTTTCGCGTTCCCAAGAACCAGCGTTGCGGAATTCTTACACAGCCAAGCTGGCTGATCGCCCACAGCGGAAACTTCGATAACGACCCGGTTCGCCGCGGCAAATGGATTCGCGAAAACCTGCTGGCGGGTGTTGTGATGGATGTGCCGATCAGTGTCGACGCTCAAATCCCTGATAACGAACACCAAACGCTGCGGGAGCGATTCAGTGTCGTTCGTGAGGCAGAGTGCTGGCGCTGTCACAAGAAAATGAATCCCTTGGGAATGCCGTTTGAAGCGTACAATCACGTCGGCAGATGGCGGGCAAGCGAACAGGAAAAACCTGTCGATACAACCGGTGCCATTTCCCACACCGGCGATGCATCGCTGGACCAAGATGTCACCAACGTGCGTGTAATGATGGAACAACTGGCGGAGTCTGACCTCGTTCGCCAGAGTTTCATCCGGCACGTCTTCCGATACTGGATGGGACGCAACGAATTGCTGAGCGATTCCAAAACGCTCATCGCGATGGATAAGGCCTACCTCGAAAGCGGAGGTAGCTTCAAGGAGCTGCTGGTCACTCTGCTGACATCAGACTCTTTCCTGTACAGGAAATAAAAAGCATGAATTCAACCGATCGCCGAACCATGTTGCGGGGCGTCACTCTTGGTGCTGGTGCTGTTGCATTGGCTCCGTTCCTGAAACAGTTAGAAGCTGCTGAACGACAACAGCTGCCGAAACGGTTTGTGTTCGTTGTGAAGAGCAGCGGACTTCAGGGCGATTATCTGAATCCAGAAGGGCTGGAACACCGCGGCGATAAAATCGTCGATGAATCACTTGATGGCCGAAAGCTGTCCGACAGCATGAAGCCACTGGAAGCACTTAAGAATAAGCTCACGATCATCCAAGGCCTGAGCGGGAAAATGACACGCCTAGGGCACAGCGCGCATTACGGTGCCCTGGGTGGTTACAAAGCGTCGCAACATGCGCCGCCCTTGTACGCCACAATCGACGGCCATCTCTCCGAAGCATTCCCGTCTGTGTTCAATCACGTCGGATTTAAGATGGGAGAGGGCAGTCAGGGCGTCACGTTCCCGTCGATCTCTGCAAAAGGACCTGGGCAGCAGCTTCCTTTCCAGCAGAACCCGATGGCAGCTTTCGAAAATCTGTTCGGAAGTATTCTGGAAGGTGGTGATCTGAAGAATAAGTACACCCGAACCGGAAATGTCCTCGATGCAATGTCGGACGATATCCGCAAGTTGCAAAAGAGCCTGCCTGCCACAGAGCAGGAAAAGCTGGGCCATTACCTGAATGGTTTCGAAGCTCTGCGGGACCGCCGAGTCAAACTGGTGGCGATGCAAAACGCTCTCAATCAGAACGCGCCAGATCTTGATGACAAATACACATCAAGATTCAAGACACACCACTTGGAAGCTCATTTTGACATGGCTTCGGCTGCGTTGATTTCCGGCTTGACCAACGTCGTGACAGTCCATGCCGATGGGCTCGATTCGGTTTACTCAGGAATTGGCATTGGCAACAACGTGCATGCGATCGGCCATGGTGCTGGCTATGCATCCTTGTCCGCTCAGGATTGCCGCAACGCGATTCGATCGTTTCACATCGAGCTAATCGCCACCATGGCCGCGAAGTTGAACGCCGTCCCCGAAGGAGACGGCACGATGCTAGACAACACAATCATCGTTTACACGAGCGACAACGCGGCAAAGCATCACTCGGTCGGGTCGGATTGGCCGATGCTTGTGCTGGGCAACTTGGGGCACAAACTCAAATCGTCAGGACGATACATTGCGT
This sequence comes from Rubripirellula sp., assembly GCA_029245125.1. Lineage (GTDB taxonomy): Bacteria > Planctomycetota > Planctomycetia > Pirellulales > Pirellulaceae > Rubripirellula. The sequence goes on along the minus strand of JAQWPZ010000180.1, from coordinate 974 downwards.
ATCCCCAGTACGGCCGGGCCGGTCATAAGCACACGATTTGCAATTGGTTTACAACTCTGTGTCACCTTGCAGGCATCCCACAGGATCTGTTCGGCCAACCCGATATGGCACTCGGCAAGGCGAACGATCAGGCGGGACCTTTAAGCGAGTTGCTGACATGAGATCGCCGTTCGGATCCATCTGTGCACGCGCGTTGCTGCTGATTCTGGCGGTCGGTTCGCTTGGGGAGCGAGCGTTCACCCAGGAGTCCCCAGCTCAGGAGTCCCCAGTTCAGGAGTCCTCAGGTGCAACAGAAGCTTTGGGGATTCTGGCTGAGCGAGGCGTCGAGCTAACCGATGCCGATCTCGCATCGATCTGCCGCGTTCACGGATTGCGTTCACTTGATCTGACGGGCTGCAGCTTGATCACTGACAAGGGACTCGCTTGCGTTGCCGAACTCCAGCAATTGGAATCCCTAAGCCTTGGCCGCTGCCATCGAATTTCGCTCGAAGGCATCCGGACAATTTCGGAACTTCCGGTGCTGACACGACTGGATCTGAGTGAAACGCGACTGTCCTTCCCCGAGGTTTATCGCGAACTCACAAAACTACCGTCACTCACTCGATTAGAAGTACGGGACATTCGCGGATTGAACAGTGCTGGGCTGGAACGACTGACAAACCTGACCTATCTCGACATCTCGAACTCCACGGGCGGAATCAAAGATGCCGACCTCGCGCCGCTCGCAGCACTCACCGCGTTGACCCACCTGAACCTGAATGGCAGTCGAAACTGGGGCGCAAACAAAAACCTCACCGACGCCGGATTGAAACACTTGGAGAGTCTGACAGCCTTGGAGTTCCTCGGTCTGTTCGGACACTTCAAACTCACCGCAGAGGGATACAACCCACTGTTCAGCAAGCTCAACAGCTTGAAGACCCTGGAAATGGGTTGCAATTGGCCTCTAAAGGGAGGTGAGATCCAGCTCCCTGCGA
>JAQWPZ010000177.1 GCA_029245125.1 Rubripirellula sp. | reverse complement strand
ATCCAGCTCAAGGCTGTCGATCCAGCTCAAGGCTGTCGATCCAGCTCAAGGCTGTCGATCCAGCTCAAGGCTGTCGATTCGCCAATTGCACGGTGACCTCGTATTGCCCTTGATTGTCATCTAATTGCCCAACCGCATCGTTGACACGAAACAACAACCAGCTGTACTCATCCACTTCCAACGTTGTATTTTCATTGACCGCATAGAGCGGAAGCGGTTGCACAGTGTCGTTTGAAGCGTTGATCGCGTTGGGCAAGACACTGACCAAAAGTTGCCCGAGTGGGCGACCACGATGGTATTGAAATGTAATCCCGTCAGGTTCACTTAACCATGGTTTGGGTTGGTCAGCCAAGGTAACTTGCCCGGTCGCAGATAAGCGAAGTGACACGCCACCGGGGACACGAACCCCCAACGACTGCCAACCGCGATCAGCTGCAACCTTGACTCGCAACGGCCGACCATTCCATTGGGGATCTCCGATCGAGAGCTCGACCTGTTCCCGCGACCAATCGAATCCGTAGTCAAGGTCTTGGCACATCACCCGCCAGCGAGCCTCGAGAATGGGCCACTGGTCGGCAAGGCCGCGACGCACGACTTGGTTAAACGGACCGTTGCGGAGCTGCCCTTTTCTCGCTGCATCCAACAGGACAGGTCGATATTGTGGATAGCGAGACATCATCATCGCCGCCGCCCAGCTCCAACCGTAAGTTTCAACATCACCGCGGAGATCGGGCTGGTATCCCAGCACGGATGCCAAGGTTGGCACACTCTGTTGCTGGCGGCTTTGGTTCATCCTCTTGAACCGCCCCCAAAAAGGAACCTCATCGCGATTCGCAGGGACGGTATTGACGGTGACTTGAGCGGCTGAATCACGATGCGTCGCCAACAACTCAGCCGTCCCCTCCTGGAACCACGTCGCGCCGCCACCCTTAAAAAACGCATAGGCAAAAGCATGGACACCCTCATGCAGGACGAGGTGCCGCGTGTAATATTCGCTCTGTTGAGCCCGCACCCAAATCTGGTTTCCAAGCGTGTAGCCAAACGGAAAATCGGGCACTTGGGGCGGAATCAGCCCCTCGCGGGCGAATCGCTCGACGTCTCGCATCAGGTAAGCTTGGACGTGGAAGTCCGCCGCCTCCCCATCGACCAATCCCCAGAATTTCGACCACTGCTCGACAGCAGCGTCAAAAGTGGCCACGATCGTATCGGCTTCGGCGGCCGGAATTCCATCGGTGATCAACTCGATATGCTGGCCGTCACGTTTCACCAAATCCGCGCCGCCGGCGACCGAAAGCGTACCGGCAACGGCGAGGGTCGCTGCGACGAACTGTATCAACCTCATTGCGATCATTCGCTCATTGTAACCTGATGAAAACACTGAATCTCTGCTGCCACTCACTTCTGATCCTCTCGCTGCCGCTTCTCGGATTATCGTTTTCCGGTTGTGTGAAACGATCCGAAAGTGACGTGGTGATCTATTCTGCCCTGGACCAGGAGTTTGCTGAACCCATCCTGAATGCGTTCGAGAGATCGACCGAGGGACAAACAACCGCCATTCGCAAATTTGACGTTGAATCAACAAAAACCGTCGGACTGGCGAATCAGATCATCGCCGAGGAAAAATCGCCCGTCTGTGATCTGTTCTGGAACAACGAAATCATCCACACCGTTCGGCTCCAGAAACTGGGCTTGCTGGAACCTCGATCGTGGGACGTCGAAGCTGGCTATCCCCGAGACATGATCGCAAAGGATGGCAGTTGGTGCGGCTTTGCGGCCCGCGCCAGAATCCTGCTTGTCAACACACGACTGCTGACCGATCCCGAACAATACCCTCGATCGGTAAGCGAGTTGGCCGATCCCAAATGGGCCAAAAATTGCGCCATGGCACGCCCTCTGTTTGGCACCACCGCCACACACTTTGCCGTCCTCCGCGAAACTCAAGGGGAAGAGGCAACCCTCGAAGAACTCAAAAAAATTCGCGACAATGCAGTAATCCTCTCAGGAAATAAACAAGTCGCGTTAGCCGTTTCATCCGGACAAGTAGCGTGGGGCCTCACCGATACCGATGACGCGATCATCGAACAAGACAGCGGTATGCCAGTCGCGATCGTTTACCCCGACCAAAAATCGGATGAACCAGGCGCTTTGAGAATCCCCAATACCGTCGCAGTCATTCGTGGTGCGCCTCATCCAGTCGCTGCGGATGCCTTGGCCGACTTCCTGGTACGCCCCGAAACGGAAGACCGCCTTGCGATGGGTAACAGCAGCCAAATCCCAATCAGTCGTAGCAGTGAATTTCCACCACGAGTCTTGCCGCCGGAGCCGATCCGTTGGATGCGTGTCGATTTTGAAGCGGCGGCCGAAAACTGGGACGAATGGATCAAAACGGTTCGGCAAATCTATGCCGAATGAACTGAGCAGATAGAAACCACAGAAGCAGAGATTTCGTGATCATCGGCGAGGACGGAAAAAAGGTCTGGCAGTAAAACCGCCTCGCCACGGCAAACCGCTCACAGCACATCCTCGCCACAGCACTCACTCAATAGACCTCGACCGCTTTGACGACGGTGGGCGTCCCTTCATAGATCACTCGATCACCTGGCTGCAGCCGACATAATTCCTCCCACCCGCCAGCCGGCGGTTTCAGCCGCTGCGAGGCATCTTGGCGGACGACGACATACCGCCGCGGTTCGATGCAGAACAACAAGGCATCGTGATCGGTTAAGTCGACCGAATCGGTCGGCTGTTCGTCGTTGGTTTGGGGAAGATTCTTCATGCAGGCGATGTTTCACCGGTTGCGTGACACGTCTGGTCACTTCAAAGTTAAGTTTACGCCACCGTCGGTGACGAGACCACTCAGAGTCGTACAGATTCGAATGGACTCTTGCCTCCTCCCCCATCGAACCAGCCGAGCCGACGATTGTTGATTCCTATCGAAATCCCCTCGTCAATTGATAGCATTCCGATTCCAGCGGGGGTATCCGCACGAATTGAGCTTGCTCGGCAACGAATTCAGGCATTCCAGGATCGCTGGGACCGACCACAAATGGAGCAATTCGTCGCCGGCGATTACGCCTTGGTTTGGCAGACACTTCAATGGATCACCGATTCGGTGCCACGAACCGGCCAGCGTTTTCTCGAATGGGGCTGCGGATTTGCAGTCGTCAGCGGCTTAGCGGGCGAGATGGGTTACGACGCGATTGGAATCGAAGCCGAAGCGGATCTATTGCAGGAGGGGATGAAAACGATCGAGCAATGGAAATCGATCGAGCAATGGAAATCGATCGATTCGCGCCCGACCAACGTCGAATTAATTCACGGCAATTTTTTACCGCCCGGCGCCGACTCGCTCGCTGATGACCCGACGTTGCCCAGCCTCGGACATCCGCTCCCTGAAGCCTATTCGGAAATCGGTCTCAACCTCGACGATTTTTCCATCGTCTATTCCTATCCGTGGCCAGGCGAAGATGATTTCCATGAACTCGTCTTTGACCGCTATGCCGAAAGCGGTGCCCTGTTGGTCCAGTTCTGCGGACCGAATGACGTGCGACTTTGCCGCAAAGCGAATTCATCAAATCACGCACTGAACCGAGCCTACTGATTGAACACACTAGCCAGCAGTGTGACCAAGCCAGCAGTGTGACCAAGCCAGCGGGTGTGTGGCGAGCGCTCGCGGTTTCTCGAATGCGAACGCCACACCCGCGGCTAATGCCGTTGATTAGGCCGACTGACCGAGTGAGTTGGCTCACTCGGGGAACCAGCTTTTTCAAAATTGGCAAGCGATCCACTCACTGATCATGCATCGACTTCAAAGATCGCTTCGATCTCCACGGCGATGGCACCAGGCAACGCATTGGTCCCGAGCGCGCTACGAGCGGCAACACCAGCATCTTCGCCGAACACATCACGAAACAATTCGCTGCAACCGTTGATGACGGCAGGTTGCTGATCAAAACTATCAGTGCTTCGCACCAAGCCCAACACTTTGACCACACGACGAACCTTGTCGAGACTCCCGAGGCCCGCCTGCAAAGTCGCCAGCATCCCCATGCCAGTCAGGCGTGCGGCATCGTAACCAGCTTCAACGTCCAGATCCAAACCAAGGCGTCCAGTGATCAATTGACCATTGTGCTGCAGCGGCCCGTGGCCGGACAGATACGCCATGCCGCTGGCGACCACGATCGGTTTGTAAACGCCCATTGGCTTGGGAGCAGTTGGCAACTCAATTCCTAGTTCTTTCAGTCGTGCTTCAGCGCTCATTAAACAATGCTCCTAACGGGTGCAACAGCTCACGGAATATCTCGCGTACTTAACGAAGGCGTCACAACCGTTCGAAGTGGCGTGACCGCAAGAACACGAGCGTTGGTGGTTCGAGTGAGATTATAGGTGCATTCGTTAGTCACGGAACGACGGGCAAAACGAGATCCTTGAGGCAGTCGATCAAGCTGAACGCACTGCCGACCCGATCACTCCTGTACGTGCAAATTGCAGTTTCCACCAACTGCTTGTTTCCCTCCCTCCCTGCCCGCGATTGGCAACACTTCGACACACTAGTCGGAGTTTGCCGGTTGGATAAAGAGAACTACCAGATGGCTTCACAATCTCCTCGAATGTCGGTCGTGCTTCCTGTGCGCGATGGGGAATACACGATCGCCAACCGAGTAGAGCGAATCCTCGATGCATTGACCGCGATGACCCGCGAAGCGGCCGAAGTCGTTGTCGTCGATGACGGCAGCAAAGACAGCACCTCGGAAGTCCTGGACGAATTGCGGGCTCGGTACCCACAGGTCCGAATCGCGCGGCATTCGCGACCGAGGGGCCTGGAGGCCGCTGGTCAGACCGGTTTGGAGAGAGCGACCGGTGAGCTGGTGTTTATCCAGGAAACGGAAGCGGAACTACGGATCGAAGATCTGCGTCGGCTGCTGAAGATGAGCGAGGACGATTCAGTTGTGGCTGCCCGCGCTGAAAGTACCGCCAAACCCCTGGCACCAGCGTTGCTGCGGCGGCTTCGCGCCTGGGGCACCCGGCAGACGGTCGATAATCCCGAGACCACCAAACCGAAATCGAGCGTTCAAATGATTCGGCGACCTCACCTGCAACGACTCACCAGTCGGCAAGGTGATCGCTATCAGCTTCAAGGCGAAACGTTGCACGCCACGACGCTCGAGTAGGGCCCAGGATTCACAGCAGTCACGGCTCAGGTTTCCTGGCTCAATTGACGGTCGATCGCATCCTCCCAGCCCAGCAATTTCAGATCGGCCTCACCCGCCCAGCGGCTCGATTCGCCCCAAAGGGGCAAGTCGCAGATTGGGCACTTTGCGTCTTGAGCCGACGGATATTGGTGCGGTGCGGACAGATCAGGCTCCAGCCAGATAGCTTCACACTCATCACAAACGATCAAGCCATGAGGTGATTCTTCACCGCAGAGCCGAACGCCGCATAGTCCACCGCCGCACACCGGACAAAAACCAATCGAATGAAGAGGGTTCATCTCTGGGACTCCACCGGGTAAGCCGTGATCACGCGATTCCCTTCTAACACCAACAACACGACCGTCACCGGTGGCTGTCCGCGACTGTTGCCAGTCCTGCCGCCGACAAAGCCAATTTTTCGCTTTAAATCAACCTTGTAAATCGTGCGGCGACCGTCGACTTCTTTCTCTGTTTGCACTGACTGCTTGGCAAGTCTCCAAGCGTCGTCAATTGTTTTCAGCGAGGCCAAAAAACCTCCCTCAAACACGCCGTGTGGCCCCCGTCGATCAGGCAGGTCAGCAGCGTGACGGCGGACATGCTCCAGCCGATGCCCCTCAGCACTACCAGGACCGTAAATCAAACCAGCTGGTGAGAGAAAAACATTTGGCGAAGTTTCTCGCAGCCAATCTCGTGTCGGATCAATCGCCGCGTCAGTTGCCTCAATCCCTCCGGCAGAACGCTGGCCCCCTCCGGCAGAACGCTGGCCCCCTTCGGCAGAACGCTGGGAGTCATCTCGCGTGGAAGTCTCGTCCGCCGGATTTGGAAGTGCCTCTGAATTCGAGCGAGATGGCGAAGGAGCAGGTGACACGGGGACGGTCAGATCCCGTGGCCCCTGTTCGGCAATCCGCTGAGTCTCCCCCGGCACCGGGAGCCCCCAACCGAAACGTTCGTTCAATCGTGGAGCGATCGCCGCATACAGAACGAATAACAGCGCGATGCCGAACCCAGCGACCTTCGACCGTCTTCCGCGGAAACGTTTCCCGCCTTGCGAAGAGTGTTGCATGGTTACCCTTGGATTTCCCTCACGCGTAGTGGAAAACAAACGTCAGTCGCACCCCGGCCGAGTTGGTCGCCACGAGGAAGACCAGAATTTACCACAACGACCTCATCATCCGGTAACCCCCACGCTTTACGGCAAGCGGAAACCACCTTGCCAGCAGTGGTGAAACCCCCTTCACGAGCCCGCGCGAGAGAGAGACATGAGCCAATTTGTTTCGATGTACCCGACGAGCAGGCAATCGTCGACCGCTGAGACTGACCCTTGGCCGACCATGCAGAGTCATTTGCCGCAAAGATTTGGAGTCAACAGAAACTTCGTAGTGATACGCCGCCGCTGCTGCAATTTCCGCTGCTGTAATTTCCGCTGCTGTAATTTTCGCTGCTGTAATTTTCGCTGCTGTGACACACCGGCGGCAGCATGAGCGAAGCAAAGAGATGATGATTCAGCGCTGCTTGGTAGGACGAAAAAACGTACACATTGACTCCGGTGTCTTTGCCTTGCCGTTGTTCCACCGCAAGAATTTAATCGGCGGCGAAGCGGGCAATGTAACGCAATGGCGGTAGAGAGCGGACACACCGAAACGTTGGCGATCATCGCTGAATTGCCACGCCGTGTGAAAGAAACCACGCGTCCCGAACTGGCGAGATCAAATCGTCACGGCGTGGCCAAATTGGATAACGAAGATGGGCCGCGCTGGCGACTGGATGAACTTAAACAAGTATCCGGAGAAAAGTTGTCCACCGACTCAGTCGGCGGAGTCGACATTAACAACATCAGATTTCGTGGCAAATCCAGATCCCCAACACGCGGCACGGACGACCACCTGGCACGGAATACTGCCTGATAGCGAGCGTCGACTTTGAAACCGGAGAGGGACGAAACCGGACAGGGACGGGTAAGATCGTGTTAGCCCTAGCCACGATGCTCCACGCTAGTCATCAGACTTTGGCTTCTTCGTGGGCTTCGATTCTGATTTCTTCGAACTGGAAGATTCCGATTTCTTGGAATCCGCCTTGGCGGCTTTCTTGTAGCCTTCACTGCGATAATCAGTCTGATAGAACCCGCTGCCCTTGAATACGATCGCCGCGCCGCTTCCGAACAGGCGTCTAAGCTTGTTCTTCTTGCACTCGGGGCATTTCCGTTTGACAGAATCGTTGATGTTCTGGAACAACTCAAAGCTGTGTCCACAGCCATCACATTCGTAATCGTAGGTAGGCATCGCGACGTCCAAAACGGCAGGGAGGGTAAGCCTGCCCCAGGATAGCAAAAATTGTGCCGACCGCTACGCAGCAACGAACCACCCACAAAATGGCTATCTGTTCGTCCCCTCAGCAGGCCCTTGCGCCCGTCCTTGTTGGGGAGCGGGAGCCGCAAATGACTCCTGGATGATTTTCCAGTCGGCCGGTGGTTTCTGGGGAAGAAAGTTACCCATGAACTTTTGAATACCGGCTCCAATTTTGTTGCGACCTAAGTCCTCGAATTCATAGTGATCGTATTTTATCGAGGTCTTCGGATCGAAGTTGGGTGCGTACATCACCAAGGCTCTTGGCAACATCGTTTTCTGATCGAGTGCGACCTGCACAAATTTGTATTGAGCCCGATCCTCCTGACGTTTTGGATGGGCTTCTACCAAGACAACTCCCTTCGCGCCCGCTGGTGTTGGCCGAAGTCGGACCCAGTAGCGGTTTTGAATTTCCTGAGCGTCCAAGTTGAATACGAAGGGGAGGGGACCGTTGATGATTTGCTGGCCTTGCATTTGAGGCGGCAAATTCTGAATTCGACACTCCTGTTTACTACGATCGAATTCAATCAGCTGCTGACCGTTGCAAACCCAATACTCCCCATACTGTCCAGTCTGGGCCTTGTATTGCGGCTTACCCTCTGCCATTCCGGTGTAAAAAACCAAGCTGTCGACGCGGAACAGCCCCCTATCAGGAGCTGCGTATTTGATGACTCCATCCGCACGATTGGCGTGAATGCCGGCCGGGGCAGCGAACTGATCAAAATGCCAACGAGCAAATTTGCAGTCGAGTGTTTTCGTCGCGTTGCTCTGGGATTCCCAAGCCGTCAGGACTTGCGTCAATTGGGCACGCTCAGCGGCCGTTAGTGCCGGAAACGGCCGATTCGCTTCCGGAATTTGGCCCTGCCTAGCCAGGCGAGCGTCGGGGCGTGCAGCGGGCTGCTGCGCCAGCGCGGGTGCCAAAATCAGTATGACCACTGCTGTGGCCCAAGTCAGTCGCATCATCCGTGACGCCGCCTTCCCTTGCGCGTGAAACTTGACTCGAGCAGCCAATTCGCTCTCGTCCCGCGCGGATCGTAGCAATCTCGATCGGGTCATAGCAATCTCGATCACGTCGCAATCTCGATCGGGCCGAGAAAAAACGAATTCTGCAAGCAATCAGAAAGCAATCTCAATCCTCCCGGCCACCCAATCCTCCCGGCCACCCACTCCTCCCGGCCACCCAATCCTCCCGGCCACCCAATCGCTCGGAGCTGGAACAGAATCAAGCTGCAAAAGAAAATCGAGCCGCGATCCTCGTTCATCCCGAATTGCTAACCAAACACCGGCAGAGAAGAAAAATTCGCCATTCAATCGTCTTTAAGGTGTCACGTTGATCCATCCGCGACTTGGAAGAGCCCCACCCACCGGCTGAGTTTGGTCAGCAACAATCGAATTGGCAGACATTTCCGGTTGTTCGGGTCATGAGCCCTGGCGTCCTCAGCCGATTGATCCCAAGAGTGGCGATTCAGTTGTCGAAACCTGGCAACTCATTGGTCCAAGGTGGGGGAAGAGTGCATGTCAAAAGGACTTTCACGTCGTCGATGGCTGGCGGGCAGCTCCGTGGCTGCGATGTCGTATGCCGTCACGCCTTCGGTTCAGGCCGAGACGACGGTCAATTGGTCATCTACAGCGGCAATCCAATGCCAATTGACTGATTTTCGAGATCGCGTTGGAACCGGCGTTGTCCTAACCGCGTTGGCAGCATCGCCTGGAGGCGAGTCACTCGCCGCTGCGGGTGAGGATCGCAAGATACGCATCATTCGCACCGCCGATTTGAGGACGACGCAAACGTTGGTAGGGCACCGCGATCGGATTCGCGGCCTCGCGTTCGATCGCGAAGGTCGCTTCCTCGCCTCCGCCGGCAATGACGGGCAATTGTTTCTTTACGATTGCAGTGGCGATTATCAAACCATTCATCGCTTCGCTGGTAATCCGGCGTTGTCCGACGTCGCTTTTGGGCCGCGCGATCCACGACTTGCGATCGTCGGCTTTTCAGGACGCGTCACGGTGATCGATTCTGATCACCAAACCAGCCGGGGCTTTGAATGCGGCAGTCGCGACCTACGTGCCGTTGCATTTCGGGATGACAGCGGCGTTTTAGCTGTGGGTGGACGCGACGGCAGATTACTGCTGCTAGACCCGAACGATGGGCACAAAATTGCGGAAGCAACACTACACCGCGGCCGAATCCGTGGTCTTTGTTTCCATCGCCAATCCAACGAGATCGTTTCGATTGGCGAAGACGGTACCGCGATCGTCTACGACACAAAGAATCATTCAGTGCTGCATCGCATTGAAGTCAGCTCTGGAAAACTGTTCAGCATTACCGTTCTGAACAGCCAACTGGTGGCCGTCGCCGGATCGGACAACCACGTTCGCATTCTGAATACTGATCAGGGGAATGTGGTCCGTCGCTTGAAAGATCACAACGGTAGCGTGACCTGCCTCGCCAGCACAGGGACATCGCTGCTGTCTGCTGGATTTGACGCGACCTTGCGACGCTGGTCGGTTGGCAGCGGCACAACACGGACCGAACGGATCGCCGAGAGCGATCCGACGAAAGATCGATAAAACACAGCGGCAATTGCTGCTTCAACAATGTGGCACATGGGGGTGCCGATCGTGATTTGGAATCGGAAACGACGCGATGACCGCCGCCGCCAACGAGCGATTCGTGGCTCCGAGCGGCGCAACCATCGAGCTGAACAGCTTGAGTCCCGGCAACTCCTCGCTGCCAACCCAATTCACTTGGGGGTGGTCTATCTGGAGACAGATTATCTGGAGTCCGATTCGGATGTCGGTGGCGATTCTCGCGGTGACCGCTTCATCGTTTCGTTCACCGGTGGTGCGCCCGACACCAATCTCGCGGAACTAAGAATCCGAACCGACAAAGATGCGGACGGAATCTCAGTGGGCGATCCCATCTACGACACAGAAGTCGGTGGACGGGGAAAAAATGGCGCTCATGGGTTTCAACTAATCAATGCGCAGTCAGTAAATGGTGAGGCCATCGAAGCTGTCGCCGAGGTCAGCGATGGAGGGCAAGAACTGGTCCTGAAACTTTCGAATTTCCGGGCCGGTGATCGCTTAGAATTCAGCATCGATGTCGATGAAGTCCTACGCAACTCCGCAGACTTGGATGTGTTCAATGACCGATTGGACGTCATTACCTCAGGTCAAGAGTTTCAAGATTCGATCTTGGAAGCGACCTTTTACGCGCCGCGTTTCAAAGCGGCACAAGCCGACTCGGTCTTCCTGAACGATTTTGGGGATCCGCTTGCGAAGCACGGTCTGCAACTGCCAGCGGATGCGGGTAGCGATGTTGATAGTCGGCCCAACCGCTCGGCGGCCGCACTGACCAGTACCGTTCAAACTCCCAAGCCGATCGAAATCTCGGGACATGTCTGGATCGATAATGACCTGAATGAAATTCGACAATCAAATGAAGCGGTCGTTACCGGAGTCGAGATTGCACTTTGGCAACAGGACGGCGACGGAACCTACTTCGATACCGGCTTACGCTCCGTCACCGACACCGAAGGCAGGTACGAATTCCCGAAATCACTCGGCTTGATGCCGGGAACTTATCGCATCGTCGAAATGCAACCCGCCGACTTGGTCAGTGTCGCCGCTGTCCCAGGCAACGTTGTCTCAGAATCCCAAAACACAAATTCGGGTACTGCACAGACACCCAATGAGCTGACCGGAATTGAAATTCCCCACGGGGATTCGGTTGCCTCGCGGTATGACTTCGCTGAAGCCGAAACGGCCTCGCTTTCGGGACATGTCTATGTCGACGATAACGGTGACGGAACACGTCGAAGTGGAGAACAGAGCGGGGAACCGGGGATCGCTGGGGTACAGTTGGATTTAATCCCCATCGAAACCATCGCCGCACAGGCGACTGTGACGGTCCAAACCGACGCAAACGGCGCATATTTGTTTACCGGCTTGGTCCCAGGCCATTACCAGGTCGTCCAAGTCGATCAGCCTGCCACCTATGTTGATGGGTCCGACACTGCGGGAACCATCCAAGGCAGACGTGTCGGTGTCGCCACAAATCCGGGTGATCGAATTGAAGAGATTCAATTGGCGGGCGGCGATGTCGCCATCGATTACAACTTCGGCGAAATTCCCCTCGGCAGTCTGGCCGGCTCAGTCTTCTTAGCGGCGCCCGGCACCGATTGTGATGGCACCCACAACATCACCGGAAACGTACCGCTTCCAGACGTGCAACTAAGTTTGCAGAACGAACGCGGCGACACCATCGCCACCACCACCACGGACTCAGCAGGGCAGTACCGTTTCGAGAGGATTCCACCCGGCACCTACCAAGTCAGCGAACAAACACCAATTGGCTTGCTCGATGGTGCCTCCCACCCTGGTCGCATCGGCGAACTGCGTGTCGGCACATCCACCGGCAGCGGTTCGATCGCTGAGGTAACGATCAATGGAGGTGCGACCGCCGAAGATTTCGATTTTTGCGAGGCTGCCCCCGCCACGATCAGCGGTGTCGTTTTTCATGACAGAAATGACAACAGCACCCGCGAAAATGGCGAAGAAGGTGTTGGACAGGTTGGCATCACCTTGGTGCAAACAGATGGTCAAGTGATCGCAAGTCAAGTGACAGACAACGAAGGGCGCTATCTGTTTGGTGACTTGGTCCCCGGGCAGTACACCATCCAACAGGCCCAACCCACCGACTGGATTGATGGACGCGACCGAGCGGGAACGATTGACGGAGAAGTCAACGGCACAACTGGCAATGATGAACTAGCCAACATCACCTTACGCCAAGGTCAGCAGGGATTCGATTACAACTTCGGTGAACGATTACCGGCTTCGATCGCCGGTCGAGTGCACGCAGATATCGATGGCGATTGCGAACTCGCCCCAACCGAAGCGACACTCGGTGGCGTGACCCTTCGCTTAATCGACGAATCTGGTCAACAAGTGGCACGCACCACCACGCAACCCGACGGCACCTACACGTTCCAAGGTATCGATCCCGGGAACTACACGCTCGTCCAAGTTCAACCGGACGACTACTTCGATGGAAGCGCAAAAGCGGGGACGGCCGGCGGGAGTGTGTCGGGGACCAATCGCATCGAACAAATCGTCTTGCGCTCTGGCGAAATGGCAGTTGATTACGACTTCTGCGAACACCCCGGCGGTGAAATCAGCGGCATCGTCCTGGAAGATTTAAACGAGAATTGCTCGCTCGATCCGGGTGAAGTTGGATTGCGTGATGTCCAGGTTGAATTGCTAAACACTCGCGGCCAAAAAATCGCGACCACAAGAACCGATAGCACCGGGCATTACCATTTCGCTGACTTGCCCGCAGGGACTTATACCCTGCGTGAAATCCAACCTTCGGGTTGGTTCCATGGTGGACAATCCGCAGGTGATGGCGGCGGCGATGATTCGACCATAGACCTAATCACTGCTATCGAACTCAACTGGGGCCAGGCAGCCACCGAGTACAATTTTTGCGAAATCCCACCCGCATCGGTGAGCGGTCTGGTTTGGCAAGAATCGATCGTCAACGGTAACTTTGATCGGGGTGATCAACCAATCGCAGGCGTGCAAGTCGAACTGTTGGATTCAACTGGCCAGGTCATTCGTACGATCGAAACCGATTCAATGGGTGAATACCTGTTTGGCAACCTACAGCCAGGCAGTTATGCCGTTCGTGAAAGTCAGCCAGGCGGTCTGTTTCATGGCGGACAAAGTGTCGGTGATTCGGGTGGCGAGGTAGTCGGGCAAGATTGGATCAGTGGCATTCAATTGCAAGGCGGTACGAACGCCCGTGAATACAACTTCCAAGAATCACCGCCGGCCCGTTTGTCAGGCTACGTGTTCCAGGACGGCGAACCCATCACATTGGCCCAACCTCCGAACCCAAGCGAACTGCGTCAATTCCAAGATGGTGTCCGAACCGCTGATGACCAGGGTCTAGAAGGCGTTGTCCTGGAGTTACGAAACGGATTGGGAACACCAACAGGCTTCGGCGATGCCTTACCGAACCTCTATCCGGATGGGCCCATTCGGGTTACCACGAACGCGGAGGGTTACTACGAGTTTTTGGGAATCCGGGCTGGCACGTACCATATTTACCAGTCGCAACCAGCAAATTTTGTCGACGGACTTGATACGCCGGGCTCAACTGGTGGTGTTGCGGTGAACGAAGCCGACACACTGTTAGCAGCAGAAGAAGGCTTGATTCAGAACTTGATCGCCCGCGCGGAAACAGACCCGCAGAGTGACGCGATCTTGAACATCTCTGTGATCCACGGAGAAAACAGCGAAAACAACAACTTCAGTGAACTTGTCGTCGTTGATCCACCAACACCCCCATTGTTGGCACCGTTGAACTTGCTGTCCCTTACCGGTCCCCTGGAAACCCCGACCCGGTTCATTGGCGAACGCTCGCCGGAAGACCTTTCCTCACAGCAAAGCAGGACGATTCTCCCGGTCAGCTTTAACCAACCAGCAAGACAGATCCAATTCGCGGAAATCAACAGTGACGAAGCGGTATCCTGGCACCTGAGCCTAATCAATGGCGGCTATCCAAGAGGGACGCTGGGGGAAGAGGGGATCATACGTCAAGTTTCCTCCCGGGCCGTTGTCGCGACATGGCAGGTGGGCCAACATGCATCGGGTCGATGGGTGACCGACAACGGTAGCGGCTTGCAAACCCTCAAACACATATCGCTGGGAGACGTCGATGCGGCTGCACTGGCAGGTGATTTTGATGGTGACGGTTCAGACGAAGCCGTGATTTTCGTTGGCGGGCAGTGGTTCGTCGATATCAATGGCAATGGCCAATGGGATGCTAGCGACCTGCGGATTCAACTCGGCAACGAACTTGATCGTCCGGTCGTTGGCGACTGGGATGGTGACGGCAAGGATGACGTGGGGATCTTCGGGCGACAGTGGCAACATGACTCGCGCCGCATCCCACGTGACCCCGGACTTCCCGATCAGGCCAACATGCGGCGTCGCAAAATCGATGACCCTGGCACACACCGAACGACCGCCGAATTGGCTGCCCAACGGGACCCAGAACCGCGTCGTTTGCTGCGTCGCAAGCAGGATGGTGAATTGCGTGCTGATGCCGTCGATCACGTCTTTCATTACGGCGAACAGGCCGACAAACCAGTCGTGGGAGACTGGAATGGTGACGGAATCGATCAAGTTGCGATCTACAATGGCGGACGCTGGCTGCTCGATCTAGATGGCGATGGACGACCTTCCGACGCCGACGAAACGGTCGCCTTTGGACGTAGCGGTGACCAACCAATCGCTGGCGATTTCAATGGTGATGGCATCGACGAGATCGGTGTAGTGCGGGGACAATGGTGGATCATTGACACCGACGGGGACCGCCGCCTGACAGGCAATGACCTGCAGATTCAAGTCCCACGCGACGGAGGCACCGAGAGCCAGCCTGTCGTCGCTGATTGGGACGGTGACGGGAAAGACAATCCCGGCTACTATTCCAGAGCCGAGTAAGCGAGTTCGGTTTCAACGGCCAACCAAGGGCGGACCGTTGTAGACCGTTCGCAGCACCCCGACTGGGCAGTGGAAATGGGCCCGAGGTGGACTCTTTGCCGAGGCCATCTGGCGTCAAGATCCGCCCCGACGCAGGCCTCACATATCTCGCCCGCTACCGCTTACTTTTTGGCGAAGACTCGCTTGAGCTCATCCAAGCTGGTCAATCCACGGGCGACCGTCAAAATCGACTCCGCCTGGATTCCCCGTTGCCCTTCGCTGCGTGCGATTTGGGTCAATTGGTTGATATCTCTGGTCTTCAACAATGCCGCTTTCAGTTGATCCCCCGGCGTCAGCATGTCAAAGACAGCGATACGACCGAAGTAACCACGTCCTCCGCAGATGTGACACGGCGTTATCGGCGCCGGTCGCCCGTTCTCGTCAACTTGCTGCTCTGGCGGCGGCGGAATAAAAGGTTGGTACAGCAAACCCACACGTCCGGCAGGGATCCCGAGTTGTTTCAGTATCTGCGGCGTCGGCTCGTAACCCAGTTTGCAATTGTCACAAAGGCGTCGCACCAAACGTTGACTGAGAACCACTCCTAGATGCTTGACGATCTCCTTCGCCAGCTTTGGATATTGCGCGAGAAACTGGACCAATCCTGCGATTGCTGAATCGGCTACGATCCGAGTGAGCACCTGCTTTTCATGCTTCTCTACATGCTCTAACGCCAACTCTAACGTTTCTTGATCCGCCAACTCAGGGAACATCAATACATCCGGTTCCCTCAGCAAGATCTTCTTCGCCAGCTGATGCTGGGTTAACTCAGTGTCTCCACCAAAGAAGTTTGGATTGACATTGATGATCTCCGGCTCGGGTAAATCCTGGCGTTCCAACGACTGAAAGTCACGGATGAATCGGTCCGCAGCGTTCATGGCGGTGATCCAAGTGGTGGTTAGACCATCTCCTTTGGGTGCCGTGACGAGGACAATGTTGCCACCTTCGTTTAGCTTCTCTTTGAAACTCGTGACCATTTTGTCACGCATGCCTAAGTCAGGAAGCTTTTCGAAAGGCACCTTTTCCGCTTCGATTCGAGCTAGCACACGCTCACCGGTTTGCACACCTTGGCTTTGCAGTGTCAGACCGTACTTTTCTTTACCAACCTTCAATCCCAACTTACCAGTTTGGGCTGACCGTCGATCGGCAGGATTCAGCAGACAGAGCTGCTTCAACGTGTACAGCATCGCATCACCGGTCTCGCGATCGAGCGGCGGCAACTGCTCCCAGTTCCCATCAACTTGATATCGCAGTGCGCATGCCTGTTGCGAGAAATCCATCAACACATGAGTAGCACGGGAAAAAATCGCGTGCCCCATCTGACCACCGGCGATTGCATATCCGGGACCTTGCCGTGTTGAAATCAACAACGACTGCGCCTCCATCGCATCATCCATGCGTGGCGTAAACTCAACGGGTTCAACCGTTTGCCAAAGCTGTATCTCTTCTTGTTGAGCCATCGGGGCGCGGGTGCCTCATGTTGCAATAACGGAAACTCTTCGGGCCGGACCATCTCCAAGCCGAAGTTACAAAATACCGGGTGCCTTCACGTCGATTCCCTTCAATGCCATCTTCAAAGCATCTTTATTTGGCGCGACGGCAAAGGCCGTCGGGCGATCGATCAATTCATCATCGATCAATTGCTTCAGACTCATCGTAAAGTCTTGCATGCCTTCCTCTTCACCAATTCGGATCGCGTCAGGCAGCTTGTGATCGTCCCCATCCAAGACTAATTTTCGAATCATCGGAGTGAACGTCATCACTTCCGCAGTGGGAACTCGAGGCACTTCCGGCCGGATCGACCTGAGCAATTTCTGGGCAATGATGCCCTTCATGTTAAACGCGATCGCCGATCGAATTGCTCCGTGCATCTCTTCTGGGAACAAATCCAAAATTCGTCCGATCGTCGTCGACGCACTCGAGGCGTGAATCGTCCCAAACACCAAGTGGCCTGTTTCCGCTGCGTGGATCGCTGTCATGAAAGTTTCTTCATCGCGCAACTCACCGACCAAAATGATGTCGGGATCTTCACGCACTGCATGCTTCATTCCAATCTCAAAGTCCTTGACATCCTGGCCAACTTCACGTTGGTTGATCAAGCACTTCTCCTCGGTGAAGATGAATTCGATTGGATCTTCGAGGGTCAGGATGTGCTTGCGATAGATCGTATTGATGTAATTCAACATCGATCCAATCGTCGTACTTTTCCCAGACCCAGTGACACCGGCCAGCAGTACCATCCCTTGATCGTAGTGACACAAAGTTTCAATCGACTCAGGCAGAAACAGCCCTTTGAAGTCAGGAATGAAGTTATTGATTCGTCGAGCGACCAGGCCGATGTTACCGAGACTCTTGAGCATGTTCACGCGGAAACGCCAGCGAACTCCGTCAACGTGAATGGTGTGGGCAAAGTCAGCACCACCTTCCTGTTCGAAAATCAGCAGATTGCGTTCATCCATCATAGGAATCAGCAACTCGACCATTTCCTCGTTCTCAATCGGTGGTCGGTTGAGTGCCTTGAGCTCCCCCCGAACGCGCACCATCGGCGGTTGGCCCACCTTGAGATGGAGGTCCGAGCCCTCGAGCTTAACCAACGCCTTGAAGATCTTGTCGACCTCCATCGCCTGCTTATCGTGCAGCAGGCTTTCCTTTAGCCTGGCTTTGACGGCTTCGGCTTGGTCACTCATCTCGGGAACACTCGGCGTTCGGCTGCTCTTGGGCGACATGGCGTACCTGGGCAATAGAAAGAGGGGCGACAAGTTCGCGGACGGTTCCTGCCTGCGAGAGCCAGCAGAATCCCCCCTCCGCGAAACACCGATTCTAGGCGAACTGCTCTCGGACTCAATGAGCCAAGTGAAACATAAGCGGAACTTCACAGGGAATCTAAATCAATTCCACCGTTTATCCACTTTTCGCCCCAACCGGGCACTCATCCAACCGGCCACTCATCCAACACCGGCCGCTCCAGGGGATGCCATCTTGGACTGGGTGCCGAGGGCCGCACTACTGGGCAAGCAAACAATTTGCTCGAGGAGCCTGCAACTGGTCGCCAAGTCCATGCCGGGACACTGCCGGTACATTGGCAGCCCCGACAGCAGGTCCCAGATTGGTCGAGACATGATGCCAGCTTGGTTGGCTGCCGCCAAAACCGCATCACGGGCTTCGAGCCCGCCATCGACCACGATTGCCCCCAACCAAAAATTGCTACTGCAGTTCGGTGGCTCATTGATCCAGCGAACTTGCGGGACCGAGCTCAACGCTTGGCGGTAACTCTCTGCCAAATTTCGCTTACGCGACCGCATTTCATCGAGTCGCCCCAACTGCCCGCATCCTAATGCGGCATTCAAATTGGGCATCCGATAATTGTAGCCAACGCAATCATGATGGTAGGCCCACGCATGCGGCTGCTTGGCGGTAGTCGTGAGGTGCTTCGCGCGAGCGGCCAAGACAGGATCATTGGTCAGGATCGCGCCGCCACCACCGGTCGTCATGATTTTGTTTCCATTGAAACTGATCGCTGCCGATTGCCCAAACGTGCCGGTGTGCTGACTTCGATAGTAAGACCCCAAGGACTCAGCCGCATCCTCCACCATCGGCAAATCGAATCGACAACAAACATCGACCAACGCATCTAAATCGACCGGATGTCCAAAGGTGTGCATCGGAACCACGGCGGCAATGCGACGACCAGTGATTCGGTTGCGGCGTTCGTTACCATCCGACACCGAAATGTCTTGCAGGTAAGCGGCGAGTTTTTCAGCATCCAACCCAAGCGTGGTTGATTCAACCTCGGCAAAATGTGGGATCGCACCGCAGTACGAGATCGCATTTGCAGTAGCAACGAAACTGAGCGCCGGACAAATCACCTCGTCATCGGCTTGCACACCCGCCAACAGCAAGCTGATGTGAAGCGCAGCGGTACCATTGACTACCGCCACTGCATGCGCTGCGCCTGTGTAATCAACCAGCATCTGCTCCAATTGATCAACATAGCGACCAACTGACGAAACCCAGCCGCTGTCAATGCAGTCAAGTACATAACCCCGTTCAACGTCACCAATTTCAGGCTGATGGAGGGGAACAAATTCACCTGTTCCCACGACTTCGCGGAGAGTGCGAATCAATCCAGGAATCCATCGATCGGTGTCGGACGGATCAGACGGTGTAAGCGCCGGTTCGAAATAATTCTTGGTGGTCACGGATCCATTCGATGGTTTGTTCGAGTCCTGTTTCCAAATCAACCGATGACTTCCAACCCAATCGCTGATTTGCATGAGTAGCGTCAGCGAGTAGGCGGTTCACCTCACTCTTTTCTGGACGCAAGCGATCATCCTCAGAAACGATGGGGAGAGTCTTTCCGAGACATCGGCAGATCAACTCAGCCAACTCACCA
Source organism: Rubripirellula sp. (assembly GCA_029245125.1). Lineage (GTDB taxonomy): Bacteria > Planctomycetota > Planctomycetia > Pirellulales > Pirellulaceae > Rubripirellula. Next base: position 70,249 of record JAQWPZ010000177.1, on the reverse strand, counting down.
ATCGAAACTTCTCGGCCCGTCCCCAGATTGAATGTGTCGCCTTCAATGCCTTCCTTTGACGCACCGCAAAGGAAGCCCTCAACGGTGTCAGCGACAAAGTTTAAATCCCGCGTCGGTGTTAAGCTGCCAAGTTTGATCTGATCGCCAGCCAAGGCCTGCGTGATAATCGTCGGGATCACAGCTCGCGTGGACTGACGCGGCCCATAAGTATTGAATGGTCGAATGGTGACCACTGGAATATCGAACGATCGATAATAGGATTCGGCCAGTTTGTCGGCGGCAATCTTCGTCGCCGAATAGGGTGACTGTCCTTGCAGAGGGTGCGATTCATCAATCGGGACGCGAAGCGCCGTGCCATAAACTTCACTAGTCGAGGTATGGACGACACGTGGTGTTTCCAACTGCCGAGCCGCTTCCAAGACATTCAGTGTGCCGTCAATGTTCGTCCGCACGTAAGAATCAGGAGCATGATAGGAATAAGGAATCGCTATCAAAGCGGCCAGATGCAAAACCGCATCGCAATCCGCCATCGCGAGACGAACATTCCCACTGTCTCGGATGTCACCGGCAAAAATTTCCATTTGATCCACCACGGGAGACTCTTGCAGCCACCCCCAGTGGTCACGAGAGCCATACCGAACCATCGCGCGAACGTTCGCCCCCAACGCAACCAATCGTTCCGCCAAATGACTACCGATAAACCCACCGGCACCAGTAACTAGAACTCGTTTGTTTTCCCAATTCATGCTGCCCATTTCTTCGACCCCAGTTGTGCTTGAAGCGCGCCCGTTGCTTCGACCCTCGGAAGATCCAACCAATATTCAATAATAGGAAACGTCGCAACCACATCACCTCGAGAGATCAGCTGATTCACCAAGGCTGGCATCGTTTCACAAGCTTGATCAAGTTGGTGAACCAACGCTGAGTTCAATAGATAAAGGCCCTCATTGACCACGAATTGATAGGCTGGCTTTTCATGCAACGACTGGATCGAACTACCCTCCGTTTTAATGACGCCATAGGGGACCTTGAGGTCATATCTCCTAACACCCATTGTTACAGCAGCGTTGTGATCGTGATGAAAGTGAATCAAGGCCTGCAGATTGAGCGACATGGTCAACGCTCTGTCGACGACTAGCCAAGTAGCGTCATGACTCCCCAGCCCCATTAACTGTTCACGAATGCTTATTTCCTGTCCAATTAACACCCAATCCACCGCCTCACAGCCCTCGACAGTCTGTCTCAGGCTGGTGGATTTCTCTGATGCCAGCACATAGATTTCCGCAAAACCAGATTCCTGTAGAGATCCGATCGTGTTTCGGAATTCATCGGCAGCATTTGGCAGGCAAGCAATCGGGTCAGCCAAGACCACTGCATCGACTGCCGCAGGACAGTGGCTAACAACCTCGTTGCGAATGACCAATCTTTCGACTTGCCCATCTTGGCGAAGCACGGGAATGTGGCGCAAGCCGTGATGATCCATCAAGGCGATTAATTCCATATCGCTCATCTCTGGATTGCCTGAAATCGGCTGCCGACGCTCAACAGGTTTCGCGGCCAACACAACACTGACAGGCTCTTCAACTTGCGATCCTGCGAGGATCGCGCGACGCAAATCCCCATCCGTAATGGTTCCGATCAAGCGTTGCTGATCATCAACGATTAACGCGATGCCCTTGGCTGTATCATTGATCGACGCCAACGCCTGACGAATCGTCAGCGTGTCAGGGATCATTGATTTAGAGAGGTCATCCATTACCGCACCATTCAAAGCTACTGATATAACACACCGTGGTAATCTAGGAAAGATCAAAAGGCGATGCCGACGGCTACGACGGGTCGTGAACGGAGAATCTGCGGGGCCCCTCTTTGCGATCCAAGTCCCCAACCCAGTGTCAGGCAACCCAGTGTCAGGCAACCCAGCCAAACTGCTCGACATCCTTTTGGGCGCGATCAAAATCCTCGTGCTGACCTATATCAAGCCAGTACTCGATCACTGGAAAACTTACGACCCGCCCACCGTCTTCCATAACTTGATCAATCAACTCAGTCATATCAAACCGCCGATCAGTGGGGACATAGCGGTGAACGGTCGGTTCAATTAGGTAGATCCCAGCGTTGACCAAGAAACTGTAGCTAGGGTTCTCGGTGATCCTCGTCGCACATCCATTCTTAGATTCAATCACTTCGTGCGGCACCTTAAACTCGTATTGCCTGACGCCAACAGTCATATCCGCCTTCTGGGCTTGATGAAAACGAACCAATGCCCCGAAATCAACGGCAGTCAAAATATCGCCGTTGATCACAATCAACGGTTTGTCGTGGGACGGCAAAAGCTTCAAACTTCCTGCAGTCCCAAGCGGTCGATCTTCAGAGACGTACTGAATATTGACACCAAATCGACTCCCATTACCGAAGTGGTTCTCGATTTTCTCCGGCAAATAGTGGGTGGTCAGGCGGACATCACGAATCCCAGAATCTCGCAACTGAGCGACCGTCCGTTCCAGCAACGGGCGACCTCCGATCGGCAACATCGGCTTGGGTGTATCATCGGTAAGTGGCCGCAGTCGCGTACCAAAACCGCCCGCCATCACGACTGCTTGAACCTCTATCGGTGCGGCATGGGATGGGGAGCGATCTTGCACAGCTAAACCAACGACCTTGGCCTGTTGGTCCAGCAAGGGGACGTGCCGGATTTCCATCTTGTCGAACTGATCCTGCAGTTGTTTATCACTTACCTGTTCTTGACATGCGATGGGTTGATCCCCGGCTCGTACCTTTTGCCCATAAAGCTGCCACAAGGGTGCGTCCAAATCAACATTATTGAGAATTGCTCGTCGAACGTCCCCATCTGTAACCGTATCCAACAGCAGCCCGTTTGCATCGCAAACAATCACGATCCCAAGTGATGTCCGTTCAAGCAGGCACATCGCGTGGCGGAGCGAATCGCCGACGGTCGCGGTCAGAGCAGTGATATCGTGAAGGCGTTTGATTGTCATAAGATTGGCAAGAAAGATCCCACGCGGCGGCGCGCAACTTGAACAGAGGATAGACAACGAATCTGCTTGGCTGGATTACCAGCCACAATGGTTGCGGGTGGCACGTCTCGAGTTACGACCGCTCCGGCGCCGACAATGCTTCCCATCGCAACTTTTCGACCAGGCAAAACGACTGCACCGGCACCAACGAGGCATCGATCCTCAATCATGACACCACCGCACAAGATGGCGGCCGTAGCGACATGCACATGATCCCCGATGATCACATCGTGTTCGACGATCGCACGATGGTTCACTAAAGCATCATTTCCCAGCGCAGCACCTACAGCAACGGTGGCACCAGATAAGACATGAACACCACACCCCATTTTGACAAACGGCTCGATGATCGCATTAGGATCCAGCAAATTTGGCGAATCGATCCCGGCTGTTTTAACTTTGCGATAGGCTGCCGCGCGGGCGTCACTGCCATCAGGGGTGCCAATAAATACAGCGACCGGCTCACATGGATTCTGTCGTAAGTGCTGCTGCAAAAAAGCTTCATCATCCAAATACTGAATCGGCACTCCATCAAGTTCACTGCCGTTTTCCTGACCACATCGATCAATGAGCAGCCGCACCTCCCAGCCGCAGCGACGCGCAGTGTGGATCATCACCCTTGCGTGACCACCTGCACCGATACCGACCATCGTCGGTCGCGTTTGTGCCGATTTCGATGCCATCTTACGCCGCCTCCCAGCTCGACAACGATTGGCAATCAACGTCAAAGAACGGTTGATTCAACAGATCCGCGTTAAGTGTTTGCGTCCTCAATCGATCAAAGATCTGCTCACTCGCATGCCCGTCACCATAAGGATTGACCATACCAACCAGACGCTCATTGAATTCCTCAGACATGGCCCGTCGCAGTCCATCGCGAATATCAACTGGATGGTTCTGAACATCGATCACATTCGCGGGTCGCAGCCGTCCACCCTGTCGCTGTCCAATGTTGACAACAGGCAGAGCAAACGACGCTGCTTCGATAATACCACTCGAAGAATTGCCAATCATGGCTGATGCTGCTGACAATAAACTGAAGTATTTCTGCGTCCCCAAGTTATCCGCGAAGATGGCGGGGAACTTGTAAGTTTCGAGAAAATGATCCCATTGCCGAACCATTTCCACATTGCCCGGGTCAGCATTCGGACGGGAAATAACCAGTGGACATTCTTGCTCCGACAGAACCTCCAACAGCGGTGTCAATTGCCGAGCAGCCGACAGAACATTTCGAGTTTCTGGATGAAACGTAACAGCCAAGGGTAGGGTTTCCAGCGGTATCCCCAAAGAATCGGCTAGCTCATCCCGCTGGAGTCGCTGACAGCTGCTTATCGCATCTAACCCGGGTGCACCGCTGACGACGACATTCTCCGACTGGGCTCCCATGCAAACTAATCGACGAGCGTAAGATTCTGTCGCCGTAAAATGCAAGTGGCTGAGCTTTGAAATCGAATGACGAAACGCGTCATCAATTGCACCAGCCGTAATTTCACCACCATGAATGTGGCCAACGGGGATTTGAAAGGGGACCGCAGCACAAGCCGCGGAGTGCATTTCAAAGCGATCACCGAGAAGCACAAGCAGGTCTGGACACAGTTGATCGAATGCTTTGGAAAAACCCTGCACCCCCACGCCCATCGAAGTTGCGATCGCGGCGGGCGTGTCGCACTCTGCCGTCATCGGAACCTCAGCCGCAACCGAAAAACCCTCCTGACGAATCCAATCAACCGTATGCCCATGTGCTGGGGACAAATGTGCGGCAGCGGCGATCAATTGCAAGCTTGCCCAGTCACAATCTCGCAACATCCGCAGTAATGGCAGATAAATACCAAAATCACTCCGAGCCACAGTGACGATGCCAATGCGCCGGCGTGACCCTTGTTTCGTGGAGCAGTGGTTCTCAGTCATGCTACATCCGATAACTGAAAGAGTGTGCCGGCCGGAATTTCACGACGGGCAATACGCCCGTCCAGATATCCCCTCATGTTGGGCTGGAGTCCGGTACCGGGTCGACGTAGAGCAATGCAACTTGAATCAATGGAATCGCCGCTTTGAATATCACGCGCAGCAACAAGACTGCGGCGAGCGACAGTTGCTGTTTCTCGCTCGACCTCGGTCATTCGCTTGCGAACCGAGCCCATCGCTAATTCAACATCTCGGATCGCTGCCACCATTGCAACCAGTTCATCTGGCTGCAGAGATGCCGCGTGATCTGGACCGCGAAGCGATCGATCTAGAGTAAAATGCTTTTCGACAACCGACGCCCCCAGAGCCACCGCAGCGGGCGCCACAGTCGTGCCCAGTGTGTGATCCGAATAACCAACTGGCAAATCAAATGCGGAGCCAAGCGTCACCATGGCACGCAAATTGACAGATTCCAACGGTGCCGGATAAGCACTGACACAGTGCAACAGTGTCACGTCCCCACCGACTGCCTCAGCCGTTTCGACCGCCTGTTCAACGTCTCCTAATGAAGCCATTCCTGTACTGATCAGTATCGGGCCATCCTGTTTCGCCACGTGTTCAATTAACCCGAGATTCGTAAGCTCTCCACTCGGAATCTTAAATCGCTTGACCCCCAGTTCCACCAGCATGTCGGCGCTCGCAATATCAAAAGCAGTCGACATGAACTCGATGCCAACATTTTGACAGTGTTCCGCTAATGCTTGGTGGTCCAATTCACTCAGCTCAATACGCTGAAGCATTTCTAATTGACTCTCACCGGAGGAATCTCCACGAGTCTGATAAGAGCATTTCGGTGCGTTAGCAGTCGCCAACTCAGTGCTGTTATAGGTTTGAAACTTGACGGCATTCGCGCCAGCATCCCGAGCAGCATCAACCAATTCGAACGCGAGCTTAATCGACCCGTTGTGATTGACTCCTGCCTCAGCGATGACGAAGCAATCGGATCGCGGCTTGGAATTTCCCACTTGTCCTAATCTCCCTATCAGATCGAAAATTGATCAACAACTTGCCGAAAACACGAAATACATCTCTTCACCCAACCTGCTCTACCACGCTGTCCAGCCACCATCCACCGCCAAATTCTGTCCGGTGATGTAGGAAGCTAGATGACTCAACAAAAACAACGTTGGACCGACAATGTCAGCTTCTGTCGCCATCCGCCCCAGCGGAGTTCTCTGCTCGTAACGCTCCACAAACTTCGACGGCTGACCGCGTGACAGCCCCCCCGGCGACAAGCTATTGACCCGCACATCAGGTGCCATCGTCGTCGCAAGATAGCGGGTGAGCTGCAGGAGCCCTCCCTTTCCCGCGCCATAACCGGCAGGGTTAGTTCCCATGGAAGTCCCCTCGTACAACGACTGATCAGGCCCAACCATTCCATAGATCGATCCGATCATCACCACGGATGCTCCGCGGGAAGCTTTGAGGTTCGCCATCAGATGCTTTGTGAGATAGAAGGGCACCGTCAGATTAACTTCCAAGGCGGCTCGCCAAGTTTCGACAGACTGTTCCTGCAAGGGGACGGCCCAGCCGTCCAGTTCGCTGGTTCCCACGAACGCGGCATTGTGTATCAAGCCATCCACACCACCGAGCGAGTGAACCGCGCGGTCCACCGCTTCGCAGGTTTCCTTCTGGTTCAATAAGTCACATCCGAAACCGCTGACAAACCGACGACCAACCAAGTCATTCAAGGTCTCAGCGGACTCAAAGGTGGCCGATACATCGCGGTCGATCCACGCCACGCGAGCACCGGCCCGCCCCGCAGCCTCAGTGATAGCGCGGCCGATGTGCCCAGCCCCTCCGGTGATCAAAATTGTTCGACCATTTAGCTCGATCACGCTGCTAGCCTCCTCATTCGCGTCCGCGTTTCAAGGAATTCTGCAATCTCGAAATCGAGTGGAGTATCAATATCGATCGCCCGCTCTTCTGGCACCTCAACGTAGCTCAAGCCACAATCGAAGATTCCACTCCGATGCAAAATCGCATCCGGTCTCGCGGCATAGGCAACCGTGGTGATATCGAAAACTGGCGGAGCATCTTGACGACGAAAACAATCGTTTGTTTCAATCGCCAATGCGACTCGACCATCAGGTTCAACGCGGATTTGATTGAAATATGGATTCCGATTCGATTGGCAAACCGTCAACACCAATTCTGCTGTTGCGCGTTGCAGCTCTTCCACACAGGCATCAATATCGCGACTGATTCTAAGCGGAGACACTGGCGGAACTGACACAAAAATATCGGGTCGACGTGGCGAAAGATGTTCGATTGCATGTCGCCAAGCCAGCCATTCGCTCGACCGATCCCCTGCCAATTCTGCGGGCCGCAAGGATGGAACCAGACCACCATATCGTTCCGCCTCTCGGGCAATCGATTCGCTATCGGTGGAAACAATCACCTCATCAACTTGATGCGATTGCAAGGCTGTCATGATCGCCCGCCCGACCAACGAATGCCCACCCAGCTTTCGCAAGTTCTTGCCAGGCAATCCTTTTGATCCACCCCGTGCAAAAACGTATGCAAAGACCAGTGGTTTGTCGGTGACTTGATTGCGATTCATTGACTAGGCCGCCTGACTCAAAGTGTCATTCATCTGTCTCGCAGCCTCGACCATCTCAATGACACCTAGCCCCTGTGATCCATCAACAAGAGGCGGTGAGTCTCCGTAGACACAGGACAAGAAATGACGCGCCATCGCGAGATAGGATTCGTTACGGTCGTCGCCGGAAGCCTGAGAGACAATCTCCTCTGAACCCACCGTCAAACAAGTCGTTGTTCGCCCAATTCCATCCCACACCAAGGAGCCCTCCGCCCCTGTCACTCTGCATACTCGATGAGGTACGCGACTCAAAAAATCGAGGTGAATCGAAGCCAAAACACCACTTGGATCCTGTAAATGAAGGTCAACCCAATCTTCGACATCGATCTGTAACGCTCCGGTCTTTTTCAACTGAGCTCCGACGACTTGCATCTTACCGCCACCAATCCAGTTGACGTAATCAAGCTCATGGCTCAATTCCAGCAACGCACCACCGCCAAGAGAGCGTCGCGCGGAGACACTTTTGCGGTAATCAACGCCGGGTCGCCAATCAGGCAGATACTGACCAACCGAAGCCTCGATTCCCAACACGCAACCAATCTTGCCATCAGTGATTGATCGCTGAAGTGCTTGCAGTGTCGGATCGAACCGCAAGTTGTAGCCGGTCATTAAGGTGTGATTGCGTTGCTGACACCACTCAACCAGCATGCGAGCCTCTTGAACAGAGGCCGCCAGTGGCTTCTCGACAAGAAGACCCGAACCCGCATTCGCTAACGCGATCGCAGACTCCACGTGCATCGTGGCTGGCGTCGCGATAATTGACCAATCCGGCGAAAATGCGATCGCCTCAGAAAGTTGCGTGAATACCAAATCCGCGCCCAACTTGCGCGCCGTTCCATCATCCTCACTGCGGCGAAGTACCGCGATTTCGTCCACTGGGCATAAGCCTCGGAAGTTCGCCAAATGACGACGTCCGATACTCCCTAATCCGACCACCAATCCACGTCGTCGCATGACTTCCTTGTCCCTCTGATTCGCCAATCCATGTGTCGCTCCGCGAACACCTAGCTTCCTCGACCCCGGTTTTACCTCCACAGCCAACAACCGAAAAGAGCAAACGCAAAAGTGGATAAATGAAAGGAACCGACCAACACCCGACCACCCCAGAATTGCCGAATTTATTCACGAATAAGACGATTTCAAGAAAGCAAGAGGAACATTGATTGCTAGCAATGAGCCGAATCCGAATGACACCAAACCTTGATGAATCTGCAAAAGCATCAATCGCCAAAATACAATCAACAAACAACTACCTTCATTCCACAGGAGTGATCAACCTCTAATCGCAGCGACCATGATGAGATTTCCGAGCCGCGCTAACAGAACCAACCAAATTCCAATTCACTCCCGAGGGTCAAGCAAACAGTTCTCGCTCGAGCCAGGACAAAATCTGCCGTAACCAGAAAATTAATCTGTTGGCGAGGAGCTGGTTTATGGCATCCTTGATCGGAAAAGTAGTGCCGTTTTGCAATGGCTACGAAGCCAAGACGCCGCGGGTAGCCCGAGCAAGACTGGGCAACTGGAGCGGCCAATGCACTGGAACGGTAAGCAGACCATCACAACTTCCAATTCCAGTACAGACATGGATTCCTCAAAAGGCGATTCAAAAGCGTCAATACGGGTCAAAAATCCCAAGCAAAACTGGCCTGCAAGCCCCATTGGGACGATCCAAAATCGCTATCCAACAGCATCCCATCGATGATGGCCCCACAGCAGCTTCTTGGAGTGCTTCACGAATCTCCACAGCTCGTTCACAGCTCATACCAATCTTTCACTGACCCATGGCTGAAAAACACATGACTGAAAAACACATGAGTGAGAAAGTCATTGTGCATGTTGCCTACCCACTGTGGCGCAAGAACGCCCTAGTTGCGATGGCGCGTGCCCGCGAACTTCAGGACGCGGGGGACGATGTAACAGTGACGTACTGCAACAGTTCCTCAGGAACTTGCGCCGTCAATTTCATGGGTAGCCCAGTTACTTGTGCGATCTGCCGCTCAAGTGTGCGTACAACGGCGACCGCCCTGGGCCTGCCCTTGGTTTCATTATCCGGAGACCCTCAAGTGGAAAGTTCCAAGCAGCTCTCCACAGGCGAAAAGAAAGATCTGCTAGAGGGTGTTCGCAGCGGATTGATTTCTGCTTTTCGCATGTTGCCCAGTGATCTTCGATTGCACTCACTGACCCGCAAGATCAAGCAGCGATACTGGCAATCTTCGATGGCCTTACTGATTTCATTAAAAGAGTTTGTACGTCAAAACGGTGCTGCTCGCATCGAGGTTTTCAATGGGCGACATGGCTGTTCTCGATTCTGTCTGATCGCGGCGGAGCAATACGACATTCCCTACAACACGCTCGAAGTGTCTCACTCCGGTCGGCCCATCACCTTTGTCGGTCATCGACCGCATGATCGAATTCGCATTCAAGAAAGAATCCTACAGCAAGACGCTGACATGCAGCTTGCCAAAACTTATTTTGACCGGCGAAAAACGCCGGCGGCAAACCGATATGCAAAACACCACAACAGAACGTTTACGCCACCCAAAGCGGCAACGAGCAACCAGCGGATCACGGTATTTTTAAGTAGTCAGGATGAATTCGAGTCGCTGGGAAAGCAGTGGCGGTCACAGTTCTCTGACTACGCAGCCGTAATCCGAAAATTGGCCAAGTCGCTACCTGACTCATTCTTCTGTATTCGGTTCCACCCCAATCAGGCTGACATCTCCAGCGACATCACCTCCGCCTTTCAAGATATCGAAGAACTTCCGAACACTCAGATCTACTATGCCTCTGATACCGTCAACAGCTACGAACTGGTTGACTGGAGTGATGCCGTCGTTACCTTTGGATCGACAATCGCGTTGGAAGCATGCTGGATGGGCAAACCGTCCTTCATCCTCGGCCCCTCCTACTACGACCAGCTCGATGTCTCTTACACGCCGCAATCCGTCGATGAACTGATCGAGCAACTCAATGGCGAATTGCACCCAGGGAATGCAGAAAACGCAGCGAAGTTTGCTGTTTTCGCGGTCACCGAGGGTGACGACTATCAGTACATCACAATGGAAACTGGCAAGATGAAGCCTCTGGGTTTTCGCCAGCGGAACATGGTGTTAACGAGGCTTGCAAGATATTTCGACAATATCGCTTGCAACGTCATTAAGATTACGCTGTCACGAAAAAACACAAATCATCGCAAGGCAGCTTGATTCCCATCTGACGCATTCTGCAAACAGCGAACTGCAGCATCTCAAAATCCATCACTTCGCCAAACGAATGTCCCACACAAGGGATTCAACGCGATACGCCCGACAACCGTCCTGCCTAGAATAGCCCACCAAGCAGACCACGAGCGCTGCACTGCTTGCAAGCTTGCGATACGCATGGTTCCGTATTGCGACCCGTATCCACCGAATTCACGCGGCAGAACGGCGTGGCAACAGGGGCATGACTCATCGCCTATTGGATTCGAATCAAGACAGGCAGCTTGCAGCGAGCAAGAATAATCCCTGAACCTCGGTCATCGAAAACCATGTCTGATTTTCGATGACCGGATCGCATTTCCAACGATGAATGCTGGAGTGAAATTGCGAGTTTCGCAAATGATTGGAGCGTCTAACTCCCTTGACGACAAGCATCTCAGTCGTGGTGGCTGACGCCACCGCACGGAAATGCATCAGAACCCTGCCGAAGTCGCGCGTCGGATCACTTGTCGATTCAGGCTGCCTCGATAGAGTTCGGCGGGCTTGATCGCAAGTTGCGAACGCTCGGATTGGGTCTCACCCTTGGGTGCGGCGACGAGTACGGCGTTTTCCTGCCAACTGTTTTGAAAGGAACTCTCCGTGATCCGCAGATTCCCGCGCAACGGATCGGCCAGAAAAACACAGCCAGCAGCCACACCGCGAAACACCACGAAGTGATTCTGCCCACCCAAGTTGATGACGACAACCACGGGAACCTTGCTGCCGGTGAGGTCCTCGAAGCTCACCTTTCCGACCGTCGCCTGGTAGCCCAGTTCGACCGCCGCTTCCTTGATGTCCGCCATGCTGAGTCCCGAACTTTCCCGTTCTTTCAACTCTTCCGGCGACAACTGCTGCTCTATGACATCCAGCACCATCGCCTCATTGATACGATGGCCCCAATAGAAACGCAACAACGTTGCCAGTGCTGCCGCACCGCAAGAATAATCGCGTTGCTGCATCACAATCCCTTCCGTTTTGATCTCACGCCAACTTTTGACTGGCTTCGCAATACGAAAGGAAGGATCACGAACAACACTCCGCTGTGAAAGCGAAACCTGCGCGGACGCGGCCCCACAAAATCCCAAGAGTGCAATCACCGCGAATGAAACGAACCGCCGACGAAAGCCGGTCTCCATTACCGTGTCCATACGATCCCCAATTCTGCTGCGGGTGCGGTTTCGGTCAATCCAAAGTTCACGAAGGGCTCTACGATTCGGCAGTTCTGTGCGATGGTTGCCGCCAACCGGATGCGAAGTGGCTCCTGATCCGAATTCGGAACCAACTGATCATTGAACCGGGTCTCAGTGATGTAACTACCTAGGAAAGCAGTACTTAGGGTGACCCGTTCATTGGCGGCAAAACCGAGTCCGAAGTTGTATTGAAACTCATGCCCGAGTTCGACTTGAACGCCGTCAAAATCTCTTTGAAAGCTGTAGGTGTATCCCGCTCCATAAAACAGCACACATGGATCGAGTGAACGCACCACCAGCAAGTCCCCACCCATCCGCCAAACACCGTTCCCAAGTCCCGCCCCCGTCAAGACAAGCGGACTAGCCTCTGTACCTGTCGGTGCAACAGCGCGAAGTGTGCCGATCAATGTCTGACCGTTGCATGAATTCTGATGCAGCAAACGCGTTATTCCAAAAGTACAATCGCCAAGGCCGCCCTTGCCGCTGTCATCATCAACGACCGGCGTGGCGAGCTCAGTATTCGCCCAACCGACAGGCAAATTCGCAAATAACTGGGTTCGCCGATTCCATCCATACCGCACGGCCAGCGGAACGAATAAGGCCCGCGAACGCAAATCAGCACGCGCAGGATTCGCACCAATCAAAACGGGAAAATTGAATTCTTGAAGTGCGTAAACCAAGCCGTAGTCAAATTGCCACTGCCCAGGACGAAGCAGTGGGCTTACGCTGCGCAGGAATTGACGAGAGCGATCCACCGGCGCTTCTCCATATCTTTCGATCGGAGATTCGGTCGCGCCCGATGCCGACGCACCTTGACCAACCGAGGCAGCGGCAATGGGCTCAGGCAGGTCTGCGATGCCCGCCGGAGGATTTTCCAATTGCGGACCGAGGGCCTGCCGCCGTGCAAGCGAAATTTGGGTGAGCCGATTTTCGCCAGCAGCCTCGTCGCCAGGCTGGAAGTAGAAGACATCATCCAGTGCCAAGCTACGCGGGAAAGCACTACCGATCGGTGCACTATCAAATCCCGTACTGGGCTCTCTTGCTTCCGCGACCGTCCCAAACCCAAGCGGCATGCTTACAAATAGAAGTGTCGCGATGACGAGGCATCGCCTGTTTTGAGAATCGTACATCTTGCGAGTTTCCTCTTCCCTGAGGGGCTGAAGTTTCAAGAGATTGGTCGCGAAATTTTACGAAACCAATTTTTGCGGGGATAAGCTGGCTGACCGACCATCACCGCTGCCGTTCCTCTGCGCGCAACGATTTATGCTGCACCAAACCTGTGCCGCGTAAGCGTGGCAACTTTTCCACTGCGGCAAGTCAACGAATCGGTGTAACCACCGGTTTCTACCACGCGTAGCCAGCCATGAGGGCCAAACCGATCAGGTGGGTTTCTTGGCTACCACCCAAGGCAGTGACAGTTCCGTCACTGACCCCCGGCGCGGTACCTGATGAAGACTGAGTGAGTGCGTAACCATCCGATGCGCCCCAATACTGGTACTCAACACCAGCTCGGGCAAACATCCGACCGCTGTAGCTGTTGGCACAGTGCGACCACTGCAGACCCGCCCCGATTTCACCAATGAACATTGTCACGTCATTCGTGTCGATCCCACCATCGATGCTGCCTCCACCGCCCACCGGCGTGGTAACGTTCGAATAAGTCACTGCGAGGGTTTCGGCCGATCCCCACAGAGTCGAACCGCGTGCCGACGAGTAAAAAGCTAATCCTCGACAAGGCTTGATCGATTTCAATCCCGACAAACTAAAGGTCAAACCGGTACCATGAAATTCTTCGCCAGTTTGGGCTCCCATCGAAAACACATCAAACTGGTCAGCAGCGAATTCGACAGCACCGACAGCTTGCTCGGCCCGTTGGTGGTCGATGCTTCCATGTCGCACACCGAATGTGCCCATCATGTCCCAACCGTGGTGACAAAAAGCTTTGGTCAGTTCCAGGTCGATCGTGTATGCATTGAAACGGTCCTCACCACCCAATACCTGAAACTGACTTCCTGCGATTGGATCGGGGATATCATTCTGACTGGCAGAACTCGTTAATTCCCAGTAGCGGGCTTGAACCCCGAGACCGTTATTCCCTGCGTAGCCAAACACAATTCGCGGAGCACCGGTCAGCTCTTCTGCTGTCCCAAATTCCGATTGCAAAATCACCTGCACCCCAGCACCAAAATCAATCAACGAGAACGTTGCGAGGGACTCGTCGTATAGCGGTGCCAAGTACGTTGCCTCGACTCCGAGGTACAAACCTTTACTACATCCGTTGCCGGAAAAAAACGAAGGGGCTGAATCACAACCTGCTGAACACCAATCGGTATCGCAAGTTTCATCAGCATGAAGCAATGAGCTGCTTGTCATCCACAACAGGCACACTGCAAAAGCGAGATTTTTTCTCATTTCTCTTACTCATCCGTAAGTGTTTATAAAACCATCCGCGCCTTCACAGTTGCGGCCCCGGTTTCGCTAAGCTTCCAATTTCAAAACGCGACGTCATTCCATGCATCGATTGCTATAACGGCAATCAAAGACAGAATCCCGTCTATGCGGTTGGATCGGAACATCGGCGGAATGAGAGACAAAGAAATACGGAGGGGCGACAGATCGGGAACAAGACGTATGACAGAGTGATCCGAAATGAAACGCAGCAACACGACAAACCCAAATACAAGATCGATGCAGAGAATCGGTCTAACTGAACCTCTTGTCGCTGGCATCCAAGATGCGGTGGACTCGTGACTCGAAAAACGAAAAAAGCCGGTTCAAAGAACCGGCTTCAACTGCATCGTGATGTTTGCCTGAGGCTGAACTTGCCTCCGCTTCAACTAAAATCCACCAGCAATCGAGAATCCACCGCCATAAATGAACGGCGAAAATGACGAGTTCGAGTAGGAAAACGATCCGCCAGCGGAGAAATTTGGGAAACTGTTGCGGTATCCGTTCGTGCTACCGCTTCTAAACGTACTTCCGAAGATCCGAATCGTCGTTCGCGAGTAAGATCGACCCCAAGTTACGGATCCCTGTCCACGAATCTCCGAGGACTCAGCGCGGTCGATGGTTTGCATACCACCAAGGCCCATTGCCGAAAGAGTCGACTGAGAAACACCAGAATCGGCTGGCTCTGCTGCATCGGCGTTCGAACCAACGAAACAAAAAGCGAATGCCAAGCAAAGAGCAAAGGTAAGACGAATCATGGAATCTGTCCTTTCAGGATGGGAAAATCATTGGGGATGAGCGAGATACCACCCATCTGACGAGATTCAAGAATGAACAACCGGTATTACAGAGTCAACCCCCCCCAAACCGCCCAATCAATGCAGACCAACCAGAATGCACAAAACCCGCTGCTGTTCCCAGACCTAGAACCCAAGGCCCACTTCAATTCAGGCCACCCCTCTTTCGTAACACCACATGCTCCCGAGTAGTTGCCGTTGAAAACGAAAGTGAAGGCGGCGCCAAACCGACGATACCCGCGTAATGGAATCGCTTTATTCCATTGGGCTTCTCAACCCTGGTCAACGACCGAACCGACTCACGGGCGAGCGATTGCACACACACACCTTCTGAATCGAATCGAACGGTTAGAATCCGACCGAATTAGCAACCGCGAACGACGGCACCTACACCTGACCGCTGGCACGATAACCTTCTGCATGGAAGGGATTATCGATTCGCAACAGCGTCATCGATTCGTGACAGAGGATTTAAGAATCAGCTGAGAAGAATTAGCACAGACGATGCCATGCTTAAATGAATCAGCAATAGAGCCGTCGCGATGAAGGGCTCGACGTATCCATCACGAACCGCACCACCTCGGCTTGAGCTACAGACCTGGAGTCCCAACAAAGAAAGGGACAAGCGAATCGAGCCGCAGTTCGACCCTCCAATTTTTCTAGCAACGGTCCGGCGATGAGGTGCTCCGGCCGGCGATCAGATGCTCCGGCCGGCGATCAGGCTCGCTCAGCCTTCGACTTCAATGCCCATGCTGCGGGCGGTGCCCTCGATCATCCGAACGGCTTGGTCAATGCTTCGCGCGTTGAGGTCAGCCATCTTCTTCTCGGCGATTTCCGCGCACTGATCGCGGGTCACGGTCGCAACCTTGTCCTTATTCGGCACACCACTCCCTTTGGCAATTCCAGCGGCTTGCTTCAACATCGAAGCAGCTGGTGGGCTCTTGGTGATGAAGTCGAAACTACGGTCATTATAAACCGTCACGATGACGGGGATCGGAGTGCCGTTGTATTCCTTGGTCCGGTCGTTAAAGGCCTGAACGAATTGGCCCAGATTGACCCCGTACTTACCCAACGAAGTACCGACTGGAGGTGCCGGGGTCGCTTGCCCACCGGGAACTTGAAATTTTGCTTGACCGGTTACTTGCTTAGCCATGATTCGATATCAGTTTTCAGATGTCAGTTTTCAGATGTCAGTTTTGAATTCGCAAAGCGGAAGACTTTCGCCGCCGAACAGGGGCAGCCTTCCATTTACGATTGCTACAGTGGTTCGACTTGCCAGTGATCCAATTCCATCGGCACACTACGGCCAAAAATATTGATGATGACCGTCACGCGGCCATTCGCCTCATCGACAGCATCCACGTCACCTTCCTGATTTTCGAAGTTGCCTTCTTTGACACGAACGCGATCGCCAACCTTGAACGGAATTCCGATCTTGACTGGTGCTTCCTCTTCCACTTCTTCCTGAGGTCGCGTGATGAAGCGTTCAATGTCCGATGATTCCATCGGCATCGGCTTTCCAGCCGCCCCGGTGAAATCGCTGATCCCATTTGTCTCGCGGACGAGGAACCAAGTGTCATCGTTGATCAGCATGTGGGCCATGATGTACCCAGGCAACAACTTTCGCTTGCTGATCCGTCGCTTACCATCCCGGGTGAATGTCGCGACATCTTCGGTCGGAACAACGATGTCACCAAAGAACTCGTGCATCCCTTCCATCTTGACGCGTTTTCGCAAGTTGTCAGCGATGGAGTCTTCGCGGTTGAAAGCGACTTTCAAGATGTACCATTCCATCTTGCCGGCATCGTCCGGCTCAGCCTTTTCGACTGCTGGCATAGAAGCCGCTGGCGGGGGAGCCGGAGGTGGCGGAGCGGGTGCGTCGTCAGTCGAAGCCTGCTCCGCTTGATTGTTACTATCCTCAACTTCCGCTACCGAATCACCGGCTGCTTCCTCGACAGATGCCGCCGAGGAATCCTCAGCTACATCATCGATCGCAGCGGCCACTTCCGGCGCTGATTCATCCGGTTCTTGAGCGTTATTGGAGGTTTCAGGTTGATTCACGTTGTCACCGCTGACGGCACATACAAGGGGGATTAAAAAACGGGCGCCGGATCTTGTTGGACGAGCAACTAACTCGTGATACCGATGAAGCTGAATACCGTTTGCCAGATGACATCGAAACTAAACAGCGCGATGGCGAGGAAAAAGATCGTGAACATCACAACGATCGATGCTCGCACCAGTTCATCCTTACTCGGCCAGGTCACTTTATTCATCTCGGCTTCGACCGCGATCAAAAAGTCGGCGAACCTCGGCCAATTGACAACCCGGAACCCGAACCAGGCACCGCAAAAGAGCAGAAGACCGGGAAGCAGAGTTGGCAGCAATGAACTCGACTCAGAGGAACCACGAAGGGTCGAATTGAGGGCCCAACAGCCCATACCAATCACGATCCAAATGGCCAAACAAGTCAACTGGCGAACGATCCGACCCTGGTTCGGTTTGTAAACCGAGGCCTGGGTAAGTTCTTTCCATAACGGGGCGCTACTGGATCCGGCAAGATCTCGGGACACCGGCTTGCTCCTGCAAAAGAATCAAAGGTTCGACCGCCCATCCATGGCAATCGGTAAATCAGTCGTCAGGCTACCACTGGCTTCGGCCAATGGCGGCAACGTTATCTCATCATTCGAAGTGCAAACCGCCCGCCGTCCTCGCTGGACAGGAAGGTGGTCGAACTCCCTAATCTACTCACAAGCAGGGGCGGAGGGACTTGAACCCGCAACCGCTGGTTTTGGAAACCAGTGCTCTGCCAATTGAGCTACACCCCTGAGCATGGCATCAAGTCTTGCCTCGCTTGAAATCTGGATTTCGAATCGAAACCTCAACATCTCACGAAACCTGTCTTTTCTTTCTAAATCGTCGCCTCGAAGTGCGACCCGACTTCGCGTCGAGCCACAGTCGTGACGCTCTGATTCTCAGATCGTACTTGAAAACCCTCTAAAAACCAATGACCAACGAAGACATCACTTCGTTGGCCATTAGCGTAAATTCATCCGATGGGACCCTATTCGAGGATCTTGGTAACAACACCCGAACCGACCGTGCGGCCACCTTCGCGAATTGCGAAACGAACACCGTCATCCATCGCAATTGGCTTGTGCATTTCGATCGTCACTTTGACATTATCGCCAGGCATGCACATTTCGGCACCGACCAAGTTGGCGGTTCCGGTGACGTCCGTGGTTCGGAAGTAGAACTGAGGTCGATAGCCGCTAAAGAACGGGGTATGGCGGCCACCCTCATCCTTGCTCAGGCAGTAAACCTCTGCCTCGAACTTGGTGTGGGGAGTGATGCTGCCTGGCTTTGCCAGAACTTGACCACGCTGAATTTCTTCACGCTTCACACCACGCAACAGACAACCGACGTTGTCTCCTGCACGCCCTTCGCCGAGTTCCTTGCGGAACATTTCGACACCGGTGCAGGTGGTCTTCGTGGAATCTGGTGAGAGACCGACGATTTCGACTTCTTCGCCAACCTTGACGACACCACGCTCAACACGGCCGGTCGCAACCGTACCCCGTCCTTCGATCGAGAAAACATCCTCGATAGCCATCAGGAATGGCTTGTCGTCTTCACGAACAGGCTCAGGAATGTACTCGTCCAACGCGTCCATCAGCTCGCCGATGCACTTGTTGGCTTCCGGATCATCTGGCTTGTTGTAAGCCGGCAGTGCTGAACCGCGGATGACAGGAACGTCGTCGCCGGGGAAGTCGTACTTGCTGAGCAATTCTCGGCATTCCAACTCGACCAACTCCAACAACTCTTCGTCATCGACGAGGTCGCACTTGTTCAGGAACACAACGATGTAAGGCACACCGACCTGACGAGCCAACAGAACGTGCTCTTTGGTCTGTGGCATCGGGCCGTCAGCGGCCGAGACAACCAAGATGGCCCCGTCCATTTGGGCGGCACCGGTGATCATGTTCTTAATAAAGTCAGCGTGGCCCGGGCAATCGATGTGGGCGTAGTGACGATTGTTCGACTCATACTCAACGTGAGCCACGGCGATCGTCACCGTCTTAGTATCGTCACGGACGGTACCGCCCTTGGCGATATCGGAATAACCCTTCGCCTCGGCCATCCCCTTGGCAGCCTGTACGGCGAGGATCGCACCAGTGGTGGTCGTTTTTCCGTGGTCAATGTGACCAATGGTCCCTACGTTGACGTGGGGCTTGGTCCGTTCAAAAGTTGCCTTAGCCATTTCTCATTCACCTGCACCTTACCGTGCCATTACCGACCCCGAGATACGCTCAGGACCGACCCGGAGGGACTACGACCGTGTTCACACCCACGGTTTGACCGCTGCCCATCCAGCCGCACTGGTCTAGCTCGTTCAACAAATATCGAAACGAATTGGAAAGCCGCGCATCCACAGTGGAACGCGGCATAAATACATTGTTTTTGCGTCGCCCAGGCATCAAACACCCCGGACGATCTCTCATAAGCACTTAAGTTGTCGCGGAAACTCGCCAATCTTGCAATCACAGGTTGCGAAAAAAAGCAAATTCGACCGTCCCACCAAGCCGCTGCCTGGATCGACTCGGCGGATCCCGGCTGCTTGGCCGACAAAACCGGCCGCAGCGATCTCCAGAACAGAGCCGCCAGAACACGGTCTCGCGAGAACAAGGCCAATTCACCAGCACGAGGCGATGCCTTGCTGGAGAGCTGCTGATGGGACTTGAACCCATGACCTCTTCCTTACCAAGGAAGTGCTCTACCACTGAGCTACAGCAGCTTGCTCGAAAGCAAAGCGGGTGAAGGGAATCGAACCCTCGTATTCAGCTTGGAAGGCTGCTGCTCTACCATTGAGCTACACCCGCGAAGGAGTTGAAACCGGAGATCCAAAGCGCCAAAACGGGCACTCCCCACGCCGAACTTCAACTATCCGTCTCGAAATGGGGGCTACAGGATTCGAACCTGTGAAGGCTAAGCCAACGGATTTACAGTCCGCCCCCTTTAACCACTCGGGCAAACCCCCCAAAGATCTCTATCAATTTTGGTTAGCTGACCTCGTCACCTCGACTTGGCTGAAACTCCTCGGCCCACCTAACCTGAGGGCACTATTCTTACATCTATCTTCCAAGAGAGCCAGCGGAGGGATTCGAACCCACGACCGGCTGATTACAAATCAGCTGCTCTGCCAACTGAGCTACGCTGGCTGACCGGCAGGCAAAACCTGCGAACGGCCGACAACCAAAGCTTGGCTCTCGGAAGGGCAGAGTGTAGTGATCCGCCCATCTCAGACAAGACGGAATTGGCAAAATTCGGTTCACTCCTTCGCCGCGATTGCTGAAAGACAAGCCAAACGAGACGTCCACGGTACCGAAACAGGCCCGCTGCGGGCCAAAAATTTCCCCCAGGCGGGCCCAAACTCTCTGCAATGTAGGCTCGCTGCTGCCCCAAAACTGGCAGTCAAAGGCCCGCCAAAGCCGCTCCGAGCGCGGCTTTCTGCCCCAAGTCTGAATCACCAACTTTCCCTCACTGGCCCGACCAAGCAGCTCGCTTCACCAACATGCTCAACCCAAGTCATCAATCGCAGCGATGAAATCTCGCATCGTTTGAAATCTGGCTCCCGGCCGCTTCTGGATGGCCTTCATCACGACCTCGTCGGCCCCCGCGGGAATCTCTCGATCCGGCGACCGAACACTCGGTGGCTCCGGATCGCGAAGCTTGATGTTTTCAAACGTTTCATCAATATTACGACCGCGAAACGGCTCTCGGATCGCCAATAGCTCATACAAACAAACGCCCGCACTAAAAATATCGGTTCGCTCGTCGATCCCCCGATTCCCCTCGACCTGCTCGGGTGACATGTACAGCGGCGTCCCCGGCCGCTGGCCACCACCGGTGAGAGTCTGCAACTGCGATGACTCCTGCTCTTGCTCAGTTCGCAAGACACTCATTCGAATCGAGTCGGTATCGTCGGTGTGCCCCCAGACCTTCGCGACTCCCCAATCCAGCAAAATCACTTCGCCGAAATTCCCGACCCAAATATTCTCCGGCTTCACATCCCGATGAATAACACCCCGGGCATGCGAGTAAGCGAGGGCCTGGCAGGCATCGACCAGGATGCTCAAACGCCGCTTCACCGGATAGGCCTTGATGGTAGCCTCATCCCCCGTCGCAATCCGCTTGATCACCTCAAAAAAGTTTTCGCCCGAAATCCGCTTCATCACGAAGAAGATTCCATCCTGCTCGTCGTTGCCGATGTCATAAACCGGCACGGTATTGGGATGCTGCAACTGCGCCGTGACCCGCGCCTCACGCAATAACCGACGACGTTCGCCCCGGTCATTGCAACACTTCGGCAACAACGTCTTGACCACGACCGTGCGACCAGCCACCGGATCAAAGCAAGAACGCAGCAGACCATTCCCGCCACGACTCATCTCACGAAAGTTCCGATAACGTTTCAAGCCAGGAGCGACCTCTCGAGGAAGGTCCGGATCCGTGCCACTGAGAAGAATTGGTTCGCTTTGCATAGCCACCAGTATAAAGCAGACCCACAACTGGAGGGATCGCCACAGATCCCCAAATCCCGCCAGCCAAATCCCGCCAGCCAACTGGCCACCCCAACCAATAAAAAAGCCCGGCTCCACATAACGCGAAGCCGGGCCGTCATTTCAAATGCGAGTCTCGCTGCCTAGGCAGGCTGCGGAACGTCGACTGCCTTGACCGTCGTAATGATCGCACTGGCAACCATGTACGGATCAGCATTCGACGCTGGACGACGGTCTTCCAACCAGCCCTTCCAGCCATGCTCAACAGTGAAGACGGGAATCCGAATCGAAGCACCACGATCAGAAATGCCGTAGCTGAACTTGTCGATCGACTGCGTCTCATGCAGACCGGTCAGACGCTGGTCGTTGTCAGCACCATAAACATCAATGTGATGCTTGATACGAGGCTCAAAGGCCTGGCAAACAGCTTCAAAGACAGCCTGATCGCCACAAGTACGCAGAACGGTGTTGGAGAAGTTGGCGTGCATGCCACTGCCGTTCCAGTCACCCTGTACCGGCTTGCAGTGCCAGTTGATGCCCATGCCATACTTTTCAGCCACACGCTCCAAGAAGTAGCGAGCAACCCAAACCTGATCACCAGCTTCCCGGGCACCCTTGGCGAATACTTGGAACTCCCATTGCCCCATCATCACCTCAGCATTGATGCCTTCCACGTTCAAGCCGGCTTCTAGGCACAACTCCAAATGCTCTTCGACAATTTCGCGGCCGACTGCCTTGCCAGTACCAACACTGCAGTAATAAGGACCCTGTGGACCAGGGTAGCCCTCCGCCGGGAATCCAATCGGCTTGTTGATTTCTGGATCCCAAATCGTGTACTCCTGCTCGAAGCCGAACCAGAAGTCGTTGTCGTCGTCCTCAATCGTCGAGCGACCATTGCTTCTGTGAGGCGTGCCGTCATGATTCAGCACTTCGCACATCACTAAGAAACCGGTTCCCAATCGACCCGGATCTTCGCAGACGAAAACAGGCTTGAGCAAACAGTCAGACGATCCACCGGGAGCCTGCTCAGTCGACGAGCCATCGAAGCCCCAAACCGGCGCGTCTTCGACCTTGCCGCTGAAATCGTCGACAACCTTTGTCTTACTCCGCAGGCTCTGGGTGGGCTGATAGCCGTCGAGCCAGATGTACTCCAATTTGCACTTGGTCATTAAATCGATTCCCCCTAGTGAATCTAAAAACGAGTTTGACCGCGGTGAATTCGACCCACACGGGCCGCACAATGGGTCACCCACCGCCGGTTTCAAAGTCCTGCCTGACTAACGACTGAATCCCACCATATCGGGAACCTAGTCCGCTCCCTCCACCTTCACTGGCTAACCAGAGCCTCCGTCGCTCCACAATCACGTCTCGGTGCC
The DNA here is from genome assembly GCA_029245125.1 of Rubripirellula sp. Classification (GTDB taxonomy): domain Bacteria; phylum Planctomycetota; class Planctomycetia; order Pirellulales; family Pirellulaceae; genus Rubripirellula. Next base: position 47,034 of record JAQWPZ010000177.1, on the reverse strand, counting down.
TGCTCTTCCGCGACCCCGAACGCCTCTGAAAAACGCCTTTCAGAGACGCCAACCAGTCACATTCAAAATAACTAATTCTCGGAGCAGCGAAAGTGGTTTTAGTAATAACCGCCAATTGGCAAAACAAAGGCCACGAGCGAGACAACCTTAAGCGGCAATAAGGGCCTGTTCGCTGCCTTTGAGCAAAGTTCCACCCGCCATGTACCCGCGAACTGGAGCCCGCGAACCGCTAGGGGGACTGAACAACCTCGCTGTCGGCGAAGCCCAATCGACATGCTAACGCCTGAACGGGCTTCCCCGCGTCCACGATTGAACCGGTATACAACTGCCAGTTTCCCCAACCGTCTCCCTGCTGAACCCGGTAAACCATCGACGCGCCATCAGTCGGACAGGCAAGGCTGAATCGGCCACCATTGGCGTCGATCGTGGGCGGTTCCGTCTGGGGAGTTTTCCCGCCTGGCTTCATTTCCTCCATCAAGACGGCCTCGGGAACCAAGCCGGTATCCCCATATCGCTGCTGAAACGATTCCGTCGCAGCCCTCATCCGAACCAAGCGGTCGGCATACTGCTTTCGACTGGCAAGATTATTCAGCTCCCACGGATCCTTGAGCGTGTCGTAAAGCTCCTCGATCGGCTTGGGAACCTGAAACCAATTGGCTTGACCACCTTGCAATTTCCCAGCGGCCGCCAATCGCCGCCAATCTTGCATCGCCGGCATTTCATCCATGTAATCCAGCCGCTGGGCGTAGGTCTTGTGCGGCTCATAATTACGAATGTACTTCCAGCGGCGGTCACGGACTCCTCGCTGCAGTTCGTAAACCTCGTCCATTCGGTCGCGGTGAAAAAACAGATAAGGTGGCTCAACGGCTTGCTGGTCACCAACCAACTGCCGGCCTTGCATGTAGTCAGGCACATCGACGCCCGCAACGGCCAACATGGTTGGTGGAAGATCTATCACGTTGACCAAATCTTCGCGAACGGAATCAGCACTCAGCTTGCCCGGCCAACGCATGACCATCGGGATCAAAGTACCGGTGTCGTAAATCCAACGCTTCCCGCGAGGCATCCCCATGCCGTGATCACTCCAGAAAACAACCAGTGTATTGTCGGCCAACCCATCCTCCTCAAGCCGCTGCAATACCTCGCCAGCCATTTTGTCCATCAGGGTGATATTGTCGTGGTACCAGGCCCAGTTTTTTCGCGTGGCCGGCGTGTTGGGAAGATAGGCCGGCAGCGTGTCGGCAACCTTGACCGGATCACGCTGATTCTCCGCACCGATCGCTTTGATCACTTGAGCATGCCGCTTTTCACCATGGCGAATCTGGCTTTCGTGACAAACAGTAATGTTGATCACGGAAAAGAAGGGCTGCTCGGGATCGGATCGTTCTCGCCAATCCTGATGCCTGCTTCCCTGTCGGTCCCAGATGCTCGGAGTTGGTTCGAATTGATAATCCGTTTTGCTTCGATTCGTGGTGAAATAGCCAGCAGCCCGCAACAATTCGGGAAAAGCTTTGACCTCCGGTGGTGGAATGATACGGCTCCGCATGTGCTGCGAGCCGATCGATGGTGGGTACATTCCTGTGATGACGCCGCTACGCACAACGGCGCAAACCCCAGCCGGCGTAAAGGCCCGATTAAAACGCACACCTTCGGAAGCCAATCGATCCAGGTTGGGTGTGATGGCATGAGGATCGCCGTAGCACCCCATGTTTGGCGAAATGTCCTCGCAGCTAATCCAAACAATATTGGGGCGATCAACCGCCTGGCTGACAGAAACAAGCGGAGCCAAGAGAAACAGAAGCGTGAAGCCGATCAATCGATTCATGGTTTGCAAATCCCGGGAGCATGCAAAATAACGCTGGGCAAAATAACGCTGGGCAAAAACTGTGATCAAAAACAGCGGGCAGGAATAACGATCGCTTTGGAGAAGTGTCGCTTTTACATCTCATTACGGAGACGATGGCCGAACCTTCCCAAGCGCGTTTTTGGCAGCCCCACCAATGTGGTAGTCCCCTCCTTTCACACCAGGTCGGTGCTGGTCGTAAATCTGTTGCAGAGGATCAACGGCTGCTGCTGCAGACGGACCAAGTTGTCCGATCAATTCCGCTGCGCTGCAGGCAGTCCCCCGCTCAGGAAACTTCAAACCCTGGACCAACAACGGCAAATGCTCCTCCACCAAGCCTTGCCGGCACAGCGCGAAAGAAGCCGCCATTTGAACAGCAAAGGAAGTTTCGTCGTCAGCCAATTGCTGCAACCGCTGCTGCGACGCCTCCAATGTCTCCCCACCAATCCGCCCCAGATGAACCGCCGCCGTATAGCGAACAGCCGCATCCTGGTGATCCAACGCCCGCCGCAACGGCTCGGCTGCCGAAGCCCCGAAAACGCCAAGTGACTTCACCGCCCGCAATCGAACCACGCGATTCTCGTGATCCAAATCATTGGCGTATTGCTGAATCGTTTGACCGGCAACCGTAGCTGGGGCGGCAACCGCCGGCGGGTCAGCGGCAAAAGCCGCTGACGTGAAAGAAAATACAACAATCCAGAAGGCAACAAGCGACTGACACATAAGAATCGAGGTCCGTGAAGATGATGCGGCTATGACGGGGAGCAAACCTCCGGTCTAATACCTCCTGTAGTTTACCTTGACGGAGTGACCGCGGGGCCAACACAGCTGCAACGAAGCTGGGGACCAAGCGTCCGGATTCACAGAGGGTAATGAAGCTGGGGATAAAGCGTCTGGATTCACGTGGGAGGAAACCGGAGTTACAACGTTGGAGACCGTGATCGCCAACATCCTGTTTTCGCGAAGCCGGGCGAGGATCGCGAAGACTCATGAAACAAATGACGCGAGTAACATGTGCATCCATGCGGAATTCACCGTGCTCGTTTCCCGATAGCAGGTGCGAAATCGAAAGCCGACAGTCCAGCCCCAAAGCTGCCGATAGTTTTTAGAAAGAACCGATCCCGAGGAACAAAGGATTCAATCATGGCAAACGACCCCTTCGAAGAAACGTCGACGGCGACCAACCAAATGCAAACCGCACCAGCGAAAAAAGGCTTCCGCGGGTGCCTGATCGGTTGTGGTGTGATCAGCCTTCTCGGTCTGCTGGTCTGCTGTGGCGGTGGCTACTACGCCATGAATTTTGGCACCCAGCAGATGGCCAACGAGATCAAACCTCGCCTGGCAGGAAGCCCCACCATCGAAGAGCACATCGGAGACGTGGATTCCCTGTCAGTTGATTTGATCAGAACCTACACCGGGATGGCCGAAGCACAAAAAAAGGACGATACCGGTGCCCTGATCCTGCAAATCAACGGCAGCAAGGGTGATGGGGAAATCCACCTCATGCTTGATGAAACCGGTCAAGTTAACTTCGACAACAGCGAACTCGTCCTGCCGGACGATTCCCGCTATCCCCTTGACCTTTCGCTCCCAAGCGATGACAGCGGCTTTGATGCAGACGATCTCGATATGAACCTAGAAGATCTCATTGATACAGGAGAGAGCGTGACCGCTCCGCCCACCTTCGAAGCACCAACCGGAAACGACTCACCCAATCGGTAGCAAGCTCTGGTACATAAACAAGCTCTGATCAAAACGATACCGTGACAGAGTCCGGTAAATTCCACCGAGGAATCGGCACAAGAAAATTTACACACCCGTCCCGAAGCGAAGTTCGGGTGAGCAAGCCATCCCCGGAAAACCAGCAACTAACGCAACACGTCTCCAACAACTCCACCACCACTTCGCCTCACCATTCATCCATTTTTGTACGTTCCATTCGCGATTCCAATCGCAACAGGCGATTGAAACGCACCACGCTTTCCTAACGAGAACCCAATGAAAGTTGCTACCTTCGAAACCGACAAAGGCACCATTCGCATCGAACTGTTTGATGACAAGACGCCTAAGACAGTCGAAAACTTTGAAACTCTGTGTGGCAAAGAATATTACGACGGCCTGGCCTTCCACCGCGTCATCGACAACTTCATGGTCCAAGGCGGTTGCCCGGAAGGCACCGGAACCGGAGGCCCTGGCTATAAGTTCGAAGACGAATTCCATGCGGACCTGCGTCACGACGGACCGGGTGTTTTGTCGATGGCCAATGCTGGCCCCAATACCAACGGATCGCAATTCTTCATCACACACCTCGCGACACCCCACCTGGACGATCGCCACAGCGTCTTCGGCAAAGTTCTCGAAGGACAAGACGTTGTCGATTCCATCGCCCAAGGCGACAAGATGATTACCGTGCGTGTCACCGAAGAGTAAGCTGGCGGACTCGCTGGGCTCGTTTAGCCGGGCCCACTTAGTTCGGCTCGTTTAGCCGGGTCCACTTGGATTGCCGCACCGACTGGAAAAACCGATGAAGTCGACCCCCGTGCAATCGCTAGTGACAACTTGGTTGATCGGTGCCATTACCGGCACGCTATTGATCGCGCTGACTTCCCCTCTGTTTGTCCGCAGCTACGCGCCGCTTCATGCCGACGCGGTGCGTCGCGTCTGGACCTTGCCGCCAGGGCAAACCTACCGCTGGCGGAGTGAGGGCTATGCCAACACGAGCATTGGCCCTCACGGGATGCCGGGGCGAACCTCTCTCGACGGCCCTAAAAATCCAGCTGGCCCGAAAACGGCTGCTGGCCCTGGCGAATGGGGAACGCGACTGGCGTTGTGGGGTGATTCTCAAGCCGAAGGGGTCTGCGTCGCGGACCAACAAAAACTCTTCGCTCGCATCGAAGCTCAAACCGATGACAAGATCGCCGTTCTGCCACTCGCCCGCAGTGGCGAAGACGCGGCCGATTGGGTGACACAAATACCGCTTGTCGAACAGCCCTTTCAAATCGATGCCCACGTCTTGCTGATCGTTGACCTTCCCGACCTCGCGTCGGCGGTCAACGCACCGGTACCACCACCATCGACTTCGGATATCTCGGCAGCCAATTCGGCAATCGCCGCTCGCCTGCCGGCCTTCATCATTCAAGCGGCTCGCCACCTGCTGACCGAATCTGACGATACCACTCGACGCAAGCTGCGGTTTGGAATCGGCCCCGTAGCAGAAACCTCCGCGAACCAACTGACGACCTCACCGGCGATCGAACAGCAACGTGATGAGATTGACTGGCAATCAGCACTCCGTGCGCTCCGTCAATCGACCGACCGACCAATTGTGATTCTGTACGCTCCGAAAGTGCCACAGATCATCGGCAATCAAATGGTGCCGTCTGATCCGACGGCGGAATCATTCGCTGCGATGAAGCCGATTGCCGAATCGCTCAACGTGCGAGTGATCGACGCCCGACCGGCACTTCTAAAATCTGCGTTCGCCGGTGATTGGCCGCATGGATTCCAAAACGGACAGATCGGAGCTGGCCACCTGAATGCCTGCGGCAATAACTTACTTGCATCGTTGCTGGTCGATGCAATGAAACAACCAAACAAGTGAGGGGATGCACCATCGATGCTGTTCACTCAACTTGAGTTCCCGATCTTCTTCATCGCGGTTCTGATCAGCGTCTGGCTGTGCCGAACACACACCGCGCGGAACAGCTTGCTGCTGATCGCCAGCTATTACTTCTACGCCTATTGGGACTACCGGTTCTGCGGCCTGCTGTTGCTGTCAACCGTTGTCGACTTCGTCGTTGCGAGGCAGATGTTCCGGGCACAGACGACTTCGGGACGCCGAGGATTGCTGCTGATCAGTCTGGTCGTGAATTTAGGTGTGCTGGGATTCTTTAAGTACTTCAACTTCTTCATCGATTCTGCGCGTCCGTTGCTCGAATCGATTGGGATGAGCGGGCAAACGCTCCAGATCATCTTGCCAGTTGGCATCTCTTTTTACACGTTCCAAACGCTCAGTTACACGATCGACGTGTACCGCGGTGTCTTAAAGCCGGTCAATCGCTTTCTAGACTTTGCATTGTACGTCGCATTTTTCCCACAATTGGTAGCTGGCCCCATCGTGCGTGCCCGCGAATTGCTGCCGCAACTCGCGACAGTTCCCCCATGGTCTGGGCGACGATTTTATGGCGGTGCTCAACAGGTCTTGCGTGGAACAGTCAAGAAGATGCTGTTGGCAGATCGCCTGGGCGAAGCTGTTGACATCGTGTTTGCGAATCCTGATTTCTACGATGGACCAACCCTCTGGTTGGCGGCATTCGCTTACGCTGGACAGATCTATTACGACTTCTCCGGCTACAGCGACATTGCGATCGGAGCCGCAAAGATGCTGGGCTATCGTTTTCCGATCAACTTTCGCCATCCCTACCTGGCCCGCAGCGCCGCGGATTTTTGGCATCGATGGCACATGACACTCTCGCGTTGGCTGAGAGACTACCTCTACATTTCGTTGGGTGGTAATCGCATCAGTACAATCGTCACGTACCGCAACTTGATGATCACGATGACGCTGGGCGGCCTCTGGCATGGCGCGGCATGGACATTCGTGCTGTGGGGTGCCTGGCATGGGATCGCGTTATCCGTCCAGCGATGGATTGCCAATCACACGCATCGTCGACCACCGGCGGTGGTGGGCTGGACACTGACAATGGGAGTCGTACTGCTGGGGTGGGTTTTGTTTCGCAGCCCCGATCTCACCATCGCCCAAACCATGCTGATCCGCATGGCAACCTTCGCCGATGGAATCGCCTGGTATCCACCGCTGGCGATGCTGGCACTTGCGTGTCTGCTGCTGGAACATGTCGCTTGGCGAACCCGACTGAGAAAGGCAATGCGATTGCCAATCAACGCCTGGTATTCACCGATTGCGACGACCATCATGATCTGGGCACTGCTGCTGTACGCACCACGTGGATTCCGGCCCTTCGTCTATTTTCAATTCTAAAGCCCAAGCAGAACGTGGGCAGAAACCAGCCTGAAACGTTGCGATCGAACAGCTGACTTTGATCAACTGACTTCGTTCAGCTCAGCGAATCGATGCTTTCAGCTTTTTCTTACCGCGAATAACTTGCCAATTGATTTGATGATCGGCGGTGGTGACGTTTCGGTACGTCAGCCACAACGCGACAACAATTCCGATCGCAATCGCAGCGGCGATCACAAACATGATCATGACCTGATACTTCACCGCTTGAATGGGCGGCGCGCCAGCCAACAGTTGTCCGGTCATCATCCCCGGAATACTGACGATCCCCGCGACAGCCATCGTGTTGAGAATCGGAACCATCGCTGTCCGCGTGGCAACAGAAAATACACCTCGACAACTTTCCCACCGCGTCGCGCCCAACGCCAAGCTGGTCTCCAACTCGCCACGACGGTTGTGCATCTCGCTGAGAAATCGATCGAGCCCAAGTGAAATCCCAGTCAAGGAATTACCAAGTACCATTCCCAGCAACGGTATCAAAATGGGTGGGCTGTACCATGGATCAGGACGAATGATGGCAAGTACCGTCACCAAAGTCACCAGCCACGAACTCAACCAGACCGAGGAAATCGCGTTCAAGTAAATGCCCGGATACCGATGATCAATCCGCCCAACCGCCGAAACTCCGGCAATGACCGTCATCACGCCAGCCAAGCCGAGGACGGGCGCAGCGGTTGCCAAGGCGAATATCTGTTTCAAGACGAGCCCAAGGATGACCAATTGAATCGTCATCCGCACCGAACTCCAAGCAATTTTGCTAGCCATCCCAAGTTGCAAACGCACCGACACCAATGCATTGATCGCCAACAGACAAGCGGCGATGCTCACGTCCAGCCAACTGATGGCGATGTCAGAAGCGGAAGCAAGCATAAGTCCAAATTGTGTAGTGAGTGAAATCGTTGTGATTTAGCAGAGCATTTAGTTGTTCGTTCGTCGATTCAATCGCTCGATGTACCGCGGCACACGGTTGACCACCGATTTTACGTTTCGCAAACAATCAACTTACGCAATCTACGACTGGGACCGCAAAATAGCTTCACGCCATTAGCCAATCCATCTTATGACTCAATGATACGTCCAGCATTTAACTGAACAACTCTGGTCGAGACGCGTTGAAGTTGCTGTTGATCGTGACTGACCCAGACGACGGCGCGTAGCCCGTCGGCGGCTTCCGTGTCGGCAGCAAGCCATTGTTTGATCCCACTTTCAATCCCTTCCGTCGCGACAGCATCGAGCGACGCTGTCGGTTCATCCAACAGTAACACAAGGGGCGACAAAGCCATCGCTCGAACAAGCGCCGCAATCTGCCTTTCCCCACCACTCAGTTGCTCCGCAGGCTGATCCAACATCGACGCCGTTTTACCGAATTGAACAAGCTGCGTTTCAGCATCCTGCAAATCCAATGATTGGTTCGATGACTGGAACTGAAAAACGTATTGGAGATCCTCACGGAGCGTGGGTTGAACCACTACCGATTGTTGCGAAACGTAAACGACGCGACGGCGATAGGGGGGAACTTGATCACCATGAACAGCATTTCCCTGAAAAAACAATTCACCATGCTCTAGCGGGTCAAGTCGCGCGATTGCCCGCAACAGGGTCGATTTCCCGCTGCCATTGGGTCCCATCAAACCAACACATTCGCCTGCGTCGATCTGCAAAGTGATTCCATCCAAGATTGTCCGCTCCGACTCGGCGTCACGCCGTCGGAGATCTTGCACTTCGATGATTGGTGGGAAATTCAACGGGCGATCCTTACGAGCGTGGTTTCAATCCGTTCGGTGTCGCGACTGCGGAATGAGGATTTTCCGGCCAGTGATGCTTGGGGTAACGTCCCCGTAAATCTTTCCGCACCTGCGGATAGGTGGAAGCCCAAAAATTCTTCAAATCCTCGGTAATCTGCTGGGGACGATAATTCGGCCCCAGCAAGTGCAGTTGCACCGGCACCGCTCCGCCTGCGACGCATGGTGTCTCTGGCCAGCCGAAGAGTTCTTGAATTCGCACCTGCATGATCGGCTTGCCGCCGGAATAATCAAGCTTGATCGAATTGCCACTGGGCACCTTCAAGCGGACAGGAGCATGCTGATCGATCTGCTGCAATTGCTGATAGCTGTAGCGTCCACGGAGATAATCCCGCCATGGCGCGGCAGCCAATTGTTTCATGTTCGTCCGACTTTGACACAATTCACGAAGTGTCTCTTCGATTGATGCTTGATTGAGTGGCGGTAAGTCGAGCCCTGGCATCCGGTCACAAAGAAATCTCACTCGCTGTAAAAACGAATCGTCCGCCGAGCTTTCGCTTGGAACCACCGCATCCAACTGCGCGACCGCGTATTGAAATAAATGCTCGGCAACCTCCGGCCCAGACTGGCAAGCAACCGGAACCTCCGAGATTCGCAGATCATCAACGTAACGCCTTCGCCGAGCCACAACACTTTGCGATGTGTTATCAAAAGCGTATTCATCCACCGTGCGAATTCGCTTCCCATCGATCCAGTTTTCTTCGATGGGAAGCGCAGCCCGAACCGTCGCCTCTGGTCGACCTCCACTCGAATCAACATCGACGCAAAGCAACAAATCGGAATCTCGTGCTGCCAACTGAACACCTGTTCGAATCCCGCGACCACCGATCATGACACCGCGATCAGAACCGGGCTCTCGACGACGGGCAATCCGATCGGGATAAGCAGCCAGCAGTGCTCGCGACAATGCTTCCGGCGAACCCACCACTGCACTGCCACTGGCCCCGCTTGGAACACTGGCCCCGCTTGAATGGGGTACAGTACCGCGAGGAGGAACAATCCGTTCAATTTGATTTGCTACACGCACGACGTTTCGAGCAGCCTCGCGATTCCCATCGACGCTTGGATCTTCTGCGATGAGATCCTGCAACTGCTGCAACCGATCCAACAGATGAGACGACCCGTTCTGTCGTCCTGAACGAAACGGATCACGCTCGGTCAGCATCGCGGCGATCATCGCGGCCGGTGAAGTCACACCCAGACGCACCGATTCGACCATGAAACGAGCCAATCGTGGATGCAAGGGAAAACGCAGCATCTCGCGACCACGATCCGTGATTGTGTTGTCTGAATCCACTGCCCCAAGCCGCTGCAACAATCGGGTCGCATTATCGACCGCTTCCCGGGGTGGCGGTGTGAGCCACGGAAAATCGAACGGATCACGCTCACCCCATTCCGAAAGCATCAGGATCGCGGCACTCAGGTCAGTCCGTTCGATTTCTGGCAACTCACGTTCACGGCGACTTCGGTGCATGGCGGCTGGCCACAACCGATAGCAGCGTCCAGCCTCGACACGTCCCGCTCGGCCCGCCCGCTGATCGGCCGCAGCTCGCGAGATCGGCTCGATCTGCAGTTTGGGCAAACCAACGCGAGGATCAAAACGCATGACCCTTGCCAAACCACTGTCGACTACGGCAGTCACCCCCGGAATCGTCAGTGAGGTCTCAGCAACATTCGTCGACAAAACAATCCGTCGTCGATTGGATTCTCGCAACACACTGTCCTGCTGCTTCGCGGACAAATCACCGTACAGTTCGATCACTTCGACATGTTCGGAAATCCCTTGCTGCTGGAGCAAGCGATTCGTTTTTCGGATCTCACCCACCCCCGGCAGAAACACCAGCACGTCCCCACGCGATGATTCAAGTGCCTCGGGAATCATCGCGGCAACTTGCTGCTGAATCGGTTGTTGCGAAACGCTTGGCGTATGAATCACGTCGACGGGAAAAGCACGACCTTCGCTTTCAATCGCGTTTGCATCACCGAAGAATTGCAACAACGGCGCGGGATCGAGTGTTGCCGACATCACGATCAGCTTCAGTTCGGGACGAAACGTCTCACGAATCCTCCGCAGCATGCCCAACGCAAGATCCGCCTCCAAGCTCCGCTCGTGAAATTCATCCAGCAAGACACATTGCACATCTTCGAGCAGAGGATCGCTCGCGAGACGCCGCAACAGAATCCCCGTGGTCATCGCAATCAACTGCGTTTGTTTGCTGATCCGCTTGTCGAATCGAACGTGATATCCAATTCGGTCTCCGAGACGGGACCGATCCAATTCAGCCAACCGCCGGGCAACAGCTCGAGCCGCCATCCGCCTGGGCTGGACCAGCAAGATTTGTCCACCATCGGCAAGCCCAGCTTTCATCAAGGCGGGCGGAACACCGGTCGTCTTGCCGGCACCGGGTGGCGCACGCAGCACCACGGGCTGATCGCCAACGGCCGAGTCAACGACTCGGCCCAGGACGGCATCAATTGGGAGCCCATTCACGCTGTCATCTCAGAATATCGCGTGTTGTGTGAGGGTTGCATGACGATCGACCTCTCACATTCCCACGGCTGCTGCTACTGCTGCTGCGAAAAAAGAGCCATCTCAGCCGCGACAGATCATTGCTTGAGGTGAAGATCTGCAAAATCAAGGTACTGTGCCCAATCATAATCCGTGACATCATGCTTGCCGGTTCGCAAGTGGTAACCGATGGCACCGGTCTTGATCGCCGAATTGGGGGCCGGCATCTTCGCAGGTGGATCACTACCACCCAGTCCACTGGTTCCCAACAAACGATAGACGGGATCAGCATACCGGGCCGAAAGAAACTCGCCCTTGGGGTCCGCCCATCGGTCCTCGGTTGCACTGGCAACGTAAACCGCTCGCGGTGCGATCAGAGAAATCAGTTGATGCTGGTCAACCGGACAAGCATCTTCGTTCTGGTTGTATTGCAAGAAATTGGCACAGAACCAATGCGGAAAAGATGTGTTGATCCGTCCAACCGTCTCACCAATCGCGCGACGCGACAAGGCTGCTCCGCCACACCCTGAATTATTACTGATGACCATTTTGAAACGTGGATCACTGGCCCCCGCCCACAGCGACGTCTTTCCCAATCGTGAGTGACCGAAAACGGCGACAGCCGATCCATCGATGAGTTTGTCCTGTTCCAAAAAGTCAAGCGCACGACTCAGGCCGTAAGCCCAGCCAGCGATACTCCCCCACCGCTCCTTCGCCGGAATCGATGCGGCTTGCTGCTCAAAATGACCGTGGACACCATTTTCGAAATCATCATCAAAATCGGGATCAATGTCACCGTAATAGATGGTCACGAATGCGTAGCCACGGTCAATGATCGTTTCGACCGGCCACCGGTTCGCCGCCACGCCACGGGCCAACTCGGTCGCCTGATTGTTTTTCACAGTCCCATTTCGGGACCGCATCCAGTTTTGATTCAACGCGATGGTCGGATCAGGATCAACACTGTGATTGCCCTGAAAATTCAGCGTCAGAAATGCTGGCACTGCTGCCTCGTTGGACTTCGGCGTGTAGATCAACAATCGCATCGCATGAGCTTCATCTGTTGACCCGAATCGCACATCGACTTCGCGGCGAATCGCTTTGCCGCCGATCGCGTCTTCTTTTGTGCTCACTAATCGATGTGAAATTTCACAAGCCGGCGGCGCTGTCCCATAGACCTGAGTCGCAAACAGATTCAGTAATTCAGGGCGTCGCTTGGAAACCCACATCGCAGCATCGGTTACTTGATCCCCCGCCTCGGTCACCAACGGATCGGGCAAAGTGTACGCAGGTATTTTTGACTCGTCATAATTCGCAACGAACTTGCCCTGCGCGTTCACCATTGGGGTAATCAGCAAGCAACCTGCCAAAGCCATCAAGGGAAGACGATTCATGTTGGATTCCAAGGATTAACGCGAGTTGATAAAAAACGGATTCGAAGCTCAAGCAAGAAGCAGCGGGCGACTAGCTTCTCGCTGATTGGTCGGTGCAGAAACCAACTGGTCAGCGAGTCTCTTGGCGATTGACCAGTCTTCAAGCAAACAGTGAACGAATCGGCTGTCCGCCGTTCGTGATCGGAACAGGACGCTCACCATCGTACAAATATTTCGCCGGGTCGATGCCCAGTGCGTGATGAATGGTAGCGTGAAAATCAGGAATACTGACGGGCCGATCCACGATTTCCTTTGATAAGTCATCAGTGACCCCGTAGGCACCACAATGCTGCAAGCCGCCACCAGCCAAAACCATCGTAAAGGCGGTTGATTGGTGGCCTCGTCCGCCACCCGCATCAAAACCGGCGGGACGACCAAACTCGGTCGCGACGACGATCAAGGTGCGGTCCAACATCTGCTTGGACTGCAGATCATCCATCATCGCCGATAGCGCCCGATCGACTTGATCAATCAATACATGCTGTTTGAGTTGCCCTTGATTGTGCGTATCCCAACCGGTGCCGTTGACGAAATTCAAATTATGCGAGACTTCGACAAAACGGACGCCGCGCTGAACCAGTCGCCTCGCTAACAGGCATCGTTGACCAAACTCGGTTCCGTAGCTCTCACGCAGCTGATCACTTTCACTCGCCAAGTCGAAGACGTCCATGAATTGTGGTCCAGCCAATCGGCGACTCGCCAATATCGCTTGATCGTAAGATTGAATTGAGGGTGCCGATCGGGTTCGCTCGCTGGCTTGCAGCGTATCCCGCAGCGCATCTAACAACTCGCTGCGACGCTCCAATCTTGCGGAATCAACCCTCGGCGATGGACTCAACCCCGCCGGACCAGACTCGGTATCTGTCAGGTAAAGGTACCCATCCTTCGCTCCCAGGAACCCTGGCCCGCGAGTCACATTCGGGTATCCAATCATCACGTACGGTGGAACTCCCTCGTCGGCGGCACCTCGTTGATTGGCAACGATACTACCGATCGATGGATAGCGAACGGTACCACTGACCGAGCGACCGGTGTGAACTCGATTCACGGCAGCCGCATGTTCGTCAATCACATCGTGATGCACACTCCGCACCGCGGTGACTCGGTCCATCCGGTCCGCAACACGCGGCAGATGCTGGCAGACTTGCACATCATTGACACAGGTATCAATGGCGTCGTAATCACTGCCCGCTTTGCGAGTCTTGGGATCCCCGCGACGCTTGGGATCGAACGTATCAATCTGCGCCATCCCGCCACCGAGCCAGATAAAGATGCATCGATCGGCTTTCCCGACTGGCAGCGTGCCGGTCGGTTCCTCCGCCCCCGCTCGCGCGGCAAGCGCCGTGGCAGAGGTCGCCATGAAGGACCGTCGATTGAATTGGTTGCACGACATAGCAGCCCAACGCTCCAATTAGGGAATGAACAAAAACTCGGGTGTATTGACCAACGCCCAAACGACATCTTCCATCTGCTGACGCCAAGCAGGCTGCAACAACCGGCTAGGCATTGGGCCGGCACGCAACCGTTCCGCCTGCCTTAATCGCACTTCAGTGGCAACGGGATGCAGATGGTTCGCCCAGCTGACATTTGGTTCACGAATGGGCGTTTCCGGCAACAGCGGGGTCTCCAAAACACGCCGCCCAAAACCGGGCCGCAGCACCGAAGAAAACTGTGCCCGCTCGCTGCGTGTCGGCTGCCGAGTCAAGAAGCGTTCAAATAAACGCGACACCAACGCATCCACCGATTCGGCCGCGATTGCATCGTCTGCTAAATGATCGCCGTCTGCCACAACGGTCAATTGAATACTCAATAATCCGTTGGCCAAAACCCCAGGCTGAATCACATTCGGTTCGACCTGCCGATGGTTGGTCGGTTCTTGCCGGGATCCGGTCCAACCGAACGCTTCCATACACTCGGCGACTGCTGCCGCGCGAGGCAGTGACAGAGCAGGGCGGTCACGTTCATTTGATAACGAAGTCAACTGCCACGCCCGACGTGGCTTGCCCAAATTGTTTTGTGCCGTCGGCTTCATTCGGGCTTCGGGATCGAATGTCAATTCATCGCAATCCATGGCTCGACCAACCGCCGCGTGCATCGAATCGACTAACTGCTCAGCTGTCATCCGTCGCATCTGGGGGGCTGCGAAGTGACGCTTGGTTTCATCCCGTTGAATCGGTTCGTCGATTGACTGCCGCTGGTACGCATTCGAATGGAGAATCAAGCGAGCGACGTGCTTGAAATCAAAATCTGCGGTCACCAGTTCTCGAGCCAAGTAGTCCAGCAATTTTGGGTGACTGGGATCTGCGCCTTCCCAATCCTCCACTGGCTCGACGATCCCTTGCCCCAGCAACTGCTTCCACAACCGGTTCACAATCGTCTTGGCGAACTGCCGATTTTCAACCCGCGTCAGTTGATAAGCAAAACGGTGGCGAGAATCCTCGGATAACTGATCGTTTGAGGCATCTGGAATGAAGCGATTCAGTGACCAAGCTGGTTCGATCCGATCGCCAGCCACCACGCTCAGCGTAATCAGTGACTCACTTGCTTCCTCACCTTCAAAGAACTCTGCAGGAACACTGCTGGACACAGGAATTTCCAACGGCTTCCGTTCCAACATGGCGGCCAACGAGAACAGATCTCGCTGAGTCCAATCGTGATAGGGCGCATCATGACATCGGGCGCACTTCATGTTGACACCGAGAAATGCGCTGGTCGCGACATGAGCCTTGGCCGCCATCGGAACATCATTTTCCGCAGCCATCGCGAACCCGGCTGAGCCGCCAAACAATTCGCTACCTTGCATTTTCAGCAACCCAGTCACCCAACGATCAACCGCGACATTGTCACGAAGTTTGTCATACAGGAACCAACGAAACGGCCCACTATTGTTCAAACTGGGCTTGAGCACGCTCGCGTTCTCACCCAGAACATCCATCCAATAGGCAGTCCAATGGCCTGCCCAGCGAGAATCTTCCAGCACGAGGTCAATCACTTTCACTCGTCGCTCAACTGGATCAGATGACAACGCCTCAAACGCTCGCAATTCCTCCGGTGATGGCACAACTCCAACACAATCCAAATATAGCCGCCGCAGGAATTGCCCATCTGATGTACTCGGTGTTCGCTGATCCCAAGCATCGGCCACCCGCAGTCCGGCATCAATTAATCGATCAATGACCTGCTCAGGTGAGTCATTCGTTGATTCATCGTCTCGGAGTTGGTCGCCTTCGATGCGGTCATTCGGCAGCTCGATCGGATCGAGTTGACGAATGAATTGGCGAGCCTGTTGATGGCGTTGCAACCAGACGGCGTCTTCGCTGGCAGCTGTCGCTCGGCGCTGCCGATCGTCGACGCGTTGCATGGCCGCTTGATGCTCATGTTCGTACTCGGCCCAATCTTCATCGGTCAATGAGATCGCACGATCCAAACTCAGCAACTGCCACGCCTGAGAATCATCCGCACGGTAAGCGAGCATGATTTCACCCGCTTCGTATCGATACCCCTTGCCTCCGATCATCGATTGCAAAGCCACAACAGTTGGCCCTCCAGTCGTCTGGTGAGTGACAACCTCTTCCCGATGCCCCGGATGCAAAGGCCGCAACCAAGGGTCTGGTTCGTGATAGGGCTCAACCTCACCATGACCACCCGTACTCCCGAGATGCTTGGGTGTTTCAGCAACCAACTCGTTACCGATCCACAATCGCGACAGGCCTCCGCCGCGAAGCATCCACTGCAATTCCCCTGCGGGTAAATCAATCTCCGCCATGGCAACCAACAGCGACGGCCCTTTCCAATCACGTCGCACTCCGTCCAGCGCGTAGGGCACGGGGACCCGCGAAAAGCCAAATGCTGACTGGGTGTATCGAACCAGCGGCGGAGGCAACCGCGACGGCATCACCGAATTGCTGCCAACATTTTCGTAGAGCGTCACCGCAACGGCACCTTCGACCAGTCCGCCAACCGGCGGGGAAGGTGGATGCAAGATGGCGATTCGTCGCTTGGCGTACTCCTCGACCGGTGTGATTCGTCTGGCAATCACGACATGGTCGATACCGCCCTGAAAAGACGAACCAGATGCGGCCCCCATTGAAGACCCGATCCATACCTCGTCATCATCCACAACAGGTGGTCGCCTGGTCGCCCCACCCATGTCCCACGAACCACTCAATGACTTTCCGTTCAGGACACCACGAATGCTGTCCGGCTCACCAAACCGATAAGTCACCGCAACATGGTGCCACATTCCGTCAAGTTGCATTCCAGACTTACTGGTCCAGCGATGCCAATCCGCCGGTTGTTTGTCGGTCGCTTCGCTGCGGAACAAGAAACTCAGAGCGGCTTGACCACCAACCGATCGCAATCGCAAGGCGTAGTTCTGATTGTCCTTCGGACCATCACGATGCGTTCTGCCTTTCCCGACGATGTAAACATTTTGCCCGGAACCAATTTGATCCAAACGCACCCAAGCTTCTAATGTGATTGGGTCTCCTTGCAGAAAGTCGAGCGAACCATGCTCGGCGTCATCAGCGACCCGAACATAATCACCTTTACCATCGAGTCGCAAAGCACGGTTTGCCTCGGGCATGCCAACATAATCCACGCCACTCGGACCGATCGGCAACACTTCTGCGTTTCCCTGCAGAGAACCTTGCGGCATCGGCAATTCAAAATCCCATTGCCAACGCTCGGCCTGCACAACCACGGCGTTCAAAGCAAACAGGCAAGCGAGCAGAATACGCATAGCAACACGCTGAAAAAATGAGTCTCCATTCGACAAGCGAGTGCCAAAATCCAGCAAGATTTCGCACAACACCAGCAAGAGACGCGA
Organism: Rubripirellula sp.; assembly: GCA_029245125.1. Classification (GTDB taxonomy): domain Bacteria; phylum Planctomycetota; class Planctomycetia; order Pirellulales; family Pirellulaceae; genus Rubripirellula. Next base: position 29,581 of record JAQWPZ010000177.1, on the reverse strand, counting down.
TGAAGCGGATCGAGCCGCTATTATGCGCGAACCGGGATAGGTTCGCAAAAATGGCTTGCTGGGCGAGTTCCCCACCAAAAAACTCGCCCACACGAAGCGAGTGAAAAAACCCAACCGTGGCGTCCCCGCCCAACAACGCAGCAGCCGAGAAAACGCAACGCCGCTTCAGTCGGCCTTGCTGTTTAGTCGGTACCAGCCAAACGAGTGATCAGCATGAGTTGGCTCAGGAGATCAGTTCGTGCAGGTGGATCAACGATTTCCCCAGCCGTCCGTCATAATTCCCAGCGCTGATTCGCATTAGGTTGGGAGTCTCGGCAGCGGCATAAATCGCATTTCGAGTTGCTTGCTGCAGCGACTCTAGATCTCGACCATTGAGAATGATTTCCATGATGCTGCCGACCCCCTCCGGGACCTTCGATTTTTCGCCAAGTTTTTCTTTGAGGGTCGGACAATACTCCGCGTAGGTCGCGGCGATTAAAAAATCATAGCTACTGCCCGCTTTTGATCCACTCGCTGCGATACCTCCTGGAAAGGTAGTGATGACATTGGCGGTTTGATCGACGGCCTCGGCAGCCCGCTCGGCCGCATCCAAAGCAACATCTTCATTACCACCAAAGAACCACAGGTTCCCTCCCATCACACCATCGCGAAAACCGAATCGACTGGAGAGAAAAAACTCACCACCAAGAATCGGCACTACCCAGCCTGGCTGACCGTAGCGTTGTTCACGAAACTGGTGCCGATCGCCGAACATGGCGACCTTCCTGCCGAGCTTGAAATAGTCATCGGTTTCCAGGCAATTGAAACACCGCGCGGAAGGACAGGTCAGCACATTCTGACTGATCCGAGCCAACATCACTTTCTCGAGGTGTCGCTGACGATTTTTCACAAATCGCGGCACGTGAAATTGAATCACTGCCCCAGGTCGACCGTCGGGTGTGCCGCCATCGGCAGCTTGCTGCTCGTCGATCCACTGCGACACTCCGGCTTCACAATCACACAAGATCGTGCTGGACGCGTGCCCGACCACAGCCGCGACGCAATGCTGCAACCATCGCGTGCTGCGAGCAGTGACAAGAATCTCGCCGTAAATACTGCGAAAGCCTTCTGCGTAGGTGTCTTCAACCAGTTTTTTCAATTCAATCGTGGTTCCAGTGCTCATTCGCTACGCCCAATCCCTTCATAGACATTTGCTTCTGTCACGACTTTGTCCATGAAAATGTCATGGTCCTGCATCGGTATCTCATCAAACATCTGGCACTCAAACGCAAGTGCAATCAAAGGTGTTTCCGCCTTCGCGTTCTCGAGCAACTTGTCGTAATAGCCTTTACCGTGGCCGGTTCGCCCACCGCGTGCATCAAAGGCAACACCCGGCACCAAAATCAGATCCAATTCACTGACGTCGATGCGTTTGGCATCGACACTGCGAAGATCCTCTCGAGGCTCAAGAATCTTGTACATCCCTGTTTCTAACTCATCCATGGACTGCAAATGGAACAGTTCCAACTCGCCATCGACGCAATAAGGGATGACGACGCTCTTGCCACTTTCCAATGCTTGCGGCAACGCGTGACGCGTACGGGCCTCCGCACGAACATCGACATACCACATCACGCACTTCGCCGCTTGGTACTCAGGCAAAGCAATCACGCGATCAGTGATCTGCTGACTCACTTCATCCTTATTCGTTTGCTCTTTACGGGCCGCATGGGCGAGTTTTCGAATTTCAGTTTTGCGTTCAGAAAGTTGTTCCATACTCACGAAAAAAATCCTCAGGGTTACGAATACTTGATACCAACAAGGGTGATGGCGATCCAAGCGATGATAATGATGGTCAAAGGTGATTACAAAACAGGCTTACAGTTCGGCAAACCTTGCCGCTGGCTCGGTCCATAACTCAGAATTCATAGGTTCATAGCTGACCGTTTCGAAACTCTCACGGACCACCTTGCGGGCCGCGTCAATTGAATCGAGGCTGCCGGTACCGATCATTTGCATTAGCACGTTTCCGATCGCTGTCGCCTCGTCTGGTCCAGCGATCACGGTACGGTTGCAAGCGTCAGCCGTCATTTGACACAACAGTTCATTCAAGGAACCACCACCAACAATGTGAATGGTTTCGATGTGACTTTCTGTCAAAGATTCGAGCATTTGCAGACAGACGCGATACCGCAAAGCCAATCCCTCTAATGCCGCACGATAGAGCACCCCATCGTCATGAGCGGTCGCTTGCCCTGTTCGCTGGGCGAACGATGCAATCGCATCGACCATGTCATCGGGAGCCACAAAAGCGGGATCATCTGGATTGACCAACAAGGCAAACGGAGGCGAGTGCCGCGCTGCATCGACCATTTCGGCCCAACTGCAAGCACGACCACGACGTTCCATCGACTTACGAATCTGCTGAAAGATCCACAGGCCACCGATATTTTTCAACAGTCGTGTGCTACCTCGCACCCCACCCTCGTTGGTGAAATTTAACTCAGCACATCGTTCATTGATTTGCGGTTCGGGCAACTCGCATCCCATCAACGACCATGTACCGCTGCTGATGTAACACCAGGATGGCGAAGCGGGCGCGAACTCGTCGGACGGAACAGCCAATACCGCCGACGCGGTGTCATGAGTCGCAGGGACGACCACCGGAACATCAGCCAGACCGGTTTGCGCAGCAACCGAGGGCTGAACCACGCCTAACTTGCTGCCCGGTTCAATCGGATCGATAAACAGGTGCCGAGGCAATCCAAAACGATGAATCAAATCACTGTGCCACTGCTTGGTACGTGGATCCAATAACTGAGTCGTCGAAGCATTGGTCACCTCGATGCTTCGTTTTCCAGTCAGCAACCAGTGAAAGAAATCGCCCATCATCAAAAAACCATCAGCAATCTCCAGCGCTGGGTCTTCATTAGAAATAGCTGCCAACAGCTGGTAGAGCGAATTGATTTGCATGAATTGCAAACCCGTCGCCGCAAAGATTTCACGCCTCGGTACCGTTTCGAAAGCCTGCTCCACCATGCCGCCATTTCGCGGATCACGATACGAGCGAACAGGCCCGGTTTGCTGGTCCTGCTTGTCAACCAGCACGAAGTCGACTCCCCATGTATCGACACCCACCGAAGCGATGTCACCGTAGCGATCCTTTGCCAGCCGCAAGCCTGTCAGGATCTCTCGCCACAGCCCGACGACATCCCACTGCAACGAACTCTGAATCCGAACCGCCTCATTTTCAAAACGATGAATCGGCTCGAGCGTCATCCGCTCGCCCTCAATCACACCCGCCAAGACACGGCCGCTGGAAGCCCCGAGGTCAACGGCCAGGTGGATTCGTTTTTCGGACATGGGTGCGATTCCTCAAATTTGCGAAAACTACAACATCCCCAACAGGGGGAGCCGGCTAATCCAGGCGGGGTATCCATTCCCAGGCGGGGACTCGATCCCAGCCCGGGGGTTCCAGCTCGGGGACTCCAGCTCGGGGACTCCAGCACGGGGACTCCAGCACGGGGACTCCAGCTCGGGGACTCCAGCACGGGCGGTGGCCCCGGGCAGTCGGCGGATGGACGATCGGGTGGATGCCCGAGGCAGTCGAACCGATGGACCGGACCCGCCCACGTGACCGATAACCTATCGCGAACCGTTCAAACGCAAAAGCGAGCAACAAAACAGGCAAAATAGGCAAAGACTACTCAACCATTGATTTGCTGCTATTTCGGAGCGGACATCGGTCGGCTGACGTTCGACCCGGATGGCCCCTACCGGGGGGTCAGGTGAGTGACGGACCGCTAAATTGCTCGGTCAGGCTGGCAAGAAAGATTCGGGCAAATTTTTTAAATCGCGCTTCCCCAACGCTTTACCGCATCCAAGCTGTCTGCCGAGGTGAAAAAGCGAGAATCTGCAGTTGACCGAACTGGCCGAGGGCGTACCCTAACGCTGTCGATGGAACGGGCACGGCCGCACAGCTGTGCCTTTTTTCACCACTACAGACAACAACCACTCGCTTTCCGCAAGCCTTTGACAGCATTGGACTTGCGACCGAAATCGACCAGTGGTTCGGCGTTCCTGACGCCGTACAATGATCTTCCGCGAGTTCGCCTTGCGTGGGGTTAACGCGGTCAGCTTGCGGCCACGGGCTGACATCGTTTGATGGCTCTCCGAACAGGAGTTCATGAGTCATCTTCGGATCCTCACGGGCCGGGTACAAGGAGTGCCCGGTCGCGGACGCTCGCTCTCTTGGAACGTCCAGGTTGTCTCTGAAAAACTCAGCAAGACACAGGGGGAAGCTTGTTCGGCACGTTTTTGTTCCGCGCAGTTGCTAACGCGTGAGATCGACTTCGCCACGCTCCCACGCATCCATGAAAGCTGGCAAGCTGGGTAGCATGTCGTCGGCCGTTCGAATTTGCTCCACAGTCATCCAGTGAACCTCCGCGACTTCCTCTGGGTTTGCGACTGGAGTGACTTCTTGATCGAGATGAGTTAACCACCAAGCAAGATTGGTGCCCCACGCGGTGACGCTTCGCCAACACAACTGAATGGGGTCCACATCGATCGCTAATTCTTCCTGCATCTCGCGAACCAACGCTTCGGGTTCAGTCTCTCCCAATTCGATTCCTCCGCCGGGCAAACATAACTTCCCGGGCGCAGCGACGGTCATGGAACGCCGAATAATTAACAGACGATCATCACGAAAAATGACGCCGACAACGCCGCGGCGATGACGAGTGGAAGGCTTGGCGTGGTTCATCATCCTGTTGTAAACGCACCGGTGAAAGAAGGGAAGATGTGCGTTAACAACGAAGCCGAATCAACGAAACATGACGGATCCCGTTTCGCGTTGGCATTCCCTTCACGCGAAACAGCTGAGCGGCATTGGAGCCCTCTTTAGAGCGGCAAATAATTAGCCGTTCAAAAACGAACCTAACCCCAAGAACAGCGGGGCCTTCTGGTCGAGCTTGGTGAGCTCACTAAACACAAATCCGCAAAGGGAACTAAACACCCCAAAAGGAAACGGGCCAAAGCGAGTAGGATGACGGGCACACGATGGGGCACCACGACCGCAGGTGAACCCAAGAGAGGCAGGTCAACGTCAATGATTTGCAGGGGCATCAAAGAGATGCACTGCGAAGAAACAAACGCCTAACTGGCTTGAAGGGATAAATTCGATTTGGTTGACCACAAAAATCTGGAGAACGCTCACCGTTTCCTACGGGGTCCTGAGGCAACCGAGGCATTGCGGATTATTTCCGAATTGCACGCAGCGGGTTTCACTGCCTACATGGCGGGTGGATGCGTGCGTGATGCAATGCTGGGGAATCCCCCCAAGGATTACGATGTGGCAACCGATGCGACTCCGGATGCGATTCGCGATGTATTCGGAAAACGCAAGACGCTCGCCTTTGGTGCGTCGTTTGGAGTAATGGCTGTGCTGCCCTCGCGAGGCGGTCGCGGATCATCAGCCGAACCAACGGAAGTGGCGACCTTTCGTAGCGATGGTCAATACAGCGATGGGCGGCGGCCTGATTCGGTCCATTTTGGCGATGCTGAGCACGATGTGCTGCGGCGCGACTTCACCATCAATGGGCTGTTTTATGATCCTCTTGCCGATCGGGTCATCGACTTTGTCGGCGGGGTCGATGATCTGAAACGAGGTCTGCTTCGAACAATCGGCAAGCCAGTCGATCGGTTTGCAGAGGACAAGCTGAGAATGCTGCGTGCTGTTCGGTTCGCCACCACCATGGCATTTAAAATCGACCCAGACACGCAAGCAGCAATCATTCATCACGCAGCCGATATCACTCAGGTCAGCGGTGAGCGGATCGGTGCCGAAATGAGACGGGTGATGGTTCATCCCAACCTCCTGCAAGGCCTTCGTCATCTGCAGTCCTGCGGTTTGGATCAACAGGTATTTCCCGAGTTGAACTCACTGAACTGGGATTTGCTGCGCGGAATGCGCAAGGGAGCAGAGGGATGGGGGATGCGAGAAGAATCGGGAGATGGATCGGGGCGATGGAATGTCCCGCGATCGCTAGCTGCGTTCGTCAGCAGCCTGGAGGATCCATCGTCAGTCCCGTTGTCGCTGATCGATCGCTGGAGGCTATCCAATCTGGAAGTTCGCATGGCAGATTCAGCACTCCGCCACTGGCAGGCGATCGCGACGGCTGACCAGCAAAAATGGTCAACCGTCCAGCCCATCCTGATCGATCGTGATATCGACACCATCCTTTGGTTGGCTGACGCCCGAGTCGCAGCGGAGCAACTCGACAGCGTCGGTGTGGAAAAAGCGAGGGAAGCCCTGGGTTGGCCTACAGAGCGGCTCGATCCTCCACCGTTGCTCAATGGGGATGACCTGCGACAACTTGGCATCCCTGGGGGTCCGGAACTGGGGCGGCTCCTCAAAAGAACCAGGGAAGCCCAGCTGAACAGAGAATTGCAGACTCGCGAGGAAGCGGAGAAAACCATTGAAAAATGGCGAAAAACGGTCGATCCGTGAGTCATCTTGGCAAGCTTCCCGAGCTACCGGCAAGCCTTTTCGAACCGCGCTGCCGGCGGGCCAGAGGGGACAAATTCTTGCAATAAAGGGTGATCTCGGCGGCTCAAAACGTTCACTCGCTGACTTTCTATCTTGACGGCGTTGCCAGCTGCCGATTATTCCAGCATTCCGTCCTACCGTATTCAATCTGCGATTCCAATCGAGTCCAACCAAGGAAGGTTGCCCCCGATGACCGATACTCCCAGCGTCCCACTCCTAGATGTCAATCGTGATAACAGCCCGCATCGCGAGGAATTCATCGAAGCGATCTCCGAAGTCATCGACAGCGGTCGCTACTTGTTTGGCCTCGATGTAAGCGAACTAGAACGCGAAATCGCTGCCTACAGCCAAGCTGAAAACGCTGTTAGCTGTGCCTCCGGAAGCGATGCCCTGCTGCTCCCACTGATGGCATTAGGGATCGGGCCTGGCGACGAAGTGATCGTTCCCAGCTTCACCTTCTTTGCCTCGGTCAGCTGCATCACACGACTTGGTGCGACACCCGTGTTCGCCGACATTCGACCCGACACATTCAACGTCGATCCGGATGCCATCGAAGCCGCGATCACACCGCGAACCAAAGCGATCATCCCAGTCCATCTGTTTGGTCAATGCGCTCAAATCGATCGCATTTGCCAAATCGCCGGAGACCGCGATATTCCAGTGGTGGAAGATGCAGCACAAGCCATCGGTGCCGCGTACCACTCGCGACCAGCCGGCAGCTGGGGCTTGGTTGGATCCTTTAGCTTTTACCCCACCAAAAATCTTGGCGGCATGGGCGACGGCGGCATGATGACTTCTTGCGATGCCGCAACCGCTGATCGCCTGCGACTGTTTGCCGGGCACGGCATGCGTCCTCGTTATTACCACCAGGTCGTCGGCATCAACAGCCGTCTCGACACGATGCAAGCGGCTGTCCTACGAGTGAAGCTGAAATCGCTACCCCAAGCGGTCGACAACCGCGCGGCGATTGCAACGCGATACACGCGGATGCTAACGGAATCGAACTTAGCGGGCGAGCAGGTGGTGCTGCCCACCGTCGACCCCAACGCATTCCATGTATGGAATCAGTACGCCATCCGAGTTGCCGGTGGACAACGCGATGCACTTCGAAATCACATGGCCGAAAACGGTGTCGCGAGTGAGATCTACTATCCCGTACCAATGCACCAACAACAGTGCTTTGAATACTTGGGGGTCAAGAAAGACTCGCTCCCCGAAACGGTGCGAGCCAGCGAAGAAGTTTTGAATCTGCCGATTTTCCCGAGTCTGACCGAAGCGGAACAGATCCGCGTCGTCGACACCATTTCGGGCTACTTCGCCAGCAGCGTGAAGGCTGCCGCGTAACAACGAGCAGCAAGCCACCACGAATAACGACAACCGTCCTCCAGGAGTGCATGCATTCCTGGAGGATTTGCTTTTCTGGATGACCTTTCCTGAATGACTGGCATCAATCCAGGCAAGCGACAGCGGTAGTCCAGCGGCTCAATCATCGGTCTCCTCAACCGCCGGCACCACAACCACTGAGCGGAACGGCGCTAGCCGCCGGTACCACAACCACTGAGCGGAACGGCGCTAGCCGCCGGTACCGCAACCACTGAGCGGAACGGCGCTAGCCGCCGGTACCACGATAAACGGACGGCCTGCGGCGTGCGGTTCACGATGGTTACTCGCGAAACCCAAGTCCATCGCAAGCGTCAGCATCTCGATCGAACGGTCAAAACCGAACCTTCGGTTACCACCTCAACACCACTACCACCTCAACACCACTACCACCTCAACACCATTACCACCTCAACATCTTTTGGGCTGCAGTCTTGAATTGGCAATCGTCCTGTTGTGAATCACCCCGCACCGCGATTAGCTAACTTGATCAGCGAACGGCGAATCGCCTCACCATTCGGCTGTGCTCCCTTCTTCGGTCGCACAACAAAGTCAAAGCCGGGAGGCAATTGCTTACGTTGTGTTCGATAGGCCTCTCGGATCAATCGCTTCCAGTGATTACGAACGACCGCAGGGCCGGTTTTTTTGGGGATGGTCACACCCAGCCGAGGCGATGACTCGGAACGACTGGCAATTGCGAAAAGAACAAGCGTACCGTCGGCCGCGCAATTCCCACGCCGCAGAATTCGCGTGAAGTCGTCTCCGCGAAGAACTCGATAGTGTTTAGGAAATATTTGTGTCACGATTCAAACCACAGCAAGACTGGTCCAACCAAATCTGTCGACGTCGATGCAATTTGCCTACCCAGTGAATTGACTCAGTGGGCAAAGTTTCTCTGCATAACGATACCTGGCATCACCTTTTTCACCTGGCATCACGTCTCTCAAAAAGCCAAATGGTCTCTGGGCGACAGCGGATTTTTTTCATCCAACTGTTGAATCAGTTTTTGGGATTCTTCGTCCAACTCGGTGGGGAGTTGCACCTGCAGCACGACGATCAGGTCTCCACTTGATCCATCTGGCTTCTTGACACCTTGCCCTTTAAGCCGCAGTCGGCATCCCCCGCTGCTTCCCGCCGGGATGCTCAGGGTACCTGTGCCCGCAGGGATCGGGATATCAACTTTCGCCCCCAATGCCGCCTCCGCAAGTGTGACAGGCAAGGTCAGCTCGAGGTTCTGCCCATCTCGTTTGAAATGCGGATGATCAGAAACTTTGATAACCAGGATCAGGTCACCGGGTGGCCCACCGTTGGGAGAAGGTTGTCCACGTTCTCGGAGCCGGATTTTTGATCCTGTTTCGACACCAGGCGGGATCGTGACAGAGATTTTATCGTTGTGCAGATAAAACTCGGGCTTGCCACCGACCACGGCAGTTTGCAGCGGTAACTCCAGTTCGTGACGCAGATTCGCGCCGCGAGTGGGCGGAGCTGGCTGACGGCGTCGCCCACCACCAGAGCCGGGTCCCCTGGGCCCACGACCGCCACCCATCATCTGCTCGAAGAAATCGGAGAACCCCTCAAACTGGGCTCCACCACGCGATCCACCGAACACCTGATCGAGATCCAGGCCATCGAATCCGCCGCCACCCTGCTGGTATCCGGTGCTGCGAATCTTCTCGAAATCGGCACCGTATCGGTCGTAAGCCGCCCGTTTTTCTTCGTCGCTCAGCACATCGTACGCTTCCTGAACCCGCTTGAACTTTTCCCTCGCGACTTTGTCATCGGGGTTCTTGTCGGGGTGGAATTTCAAAGCGAGTTTGCGATGCGCTTTTTTAATCTCGTCCTTTGTCGCGCTCTTCTGAACGCCGAGCGTTTGGTACAGGTCGTCAGCCACAAGCAAAGATTCTTTTCAACAGGGGGCAATGAACGGGGGATTCTTCAACCAAACAGAGCGGCCGGAGGAATCGGATAAGCGAATGGGTCAAAACTGCGAACGGGTCCAAATGGGAACAACGACTCAAAAACGTCCAGAGATTTCAAAATCCGCCGAGAAACCGGAGCGATTTGGCTCGCAACGTTTCCTGACGGTTTCGCGAAGTCTCCGTTCAAAGAGGGCTGTTTCCGCAACACAGAACTGTCAACTTGGCAAATTCTTTCGGGATCGACTAGTCGAGCAAACGCCGAACCATTCAACGAGCCAAGATTATTTGCTTGGCATCCACGACAACGTCGATCCCCCCAGGCAGTGAAAACCGAGCCGGAGCACCGGTCTGAATCGCGGTGGCAAGACGCTTCCAGTGCCGCTGGCTCATCTCTTGGCGGGGCCAGGCGTATTGATCCCAAAGCCGCTGACAGGCCGAAACCAGGATGGCACCGGGGGTCTCTGGGCACCCCCTATCACAATCAAGCGTCAGGGGTGCCGCCCGCACTTGATGACTGGCGATCCATTGCTCGGCCGAACGTTGAATCACATCGCTCCATTGGCATTGCCCATCAATCGCTCTCAAGATGGCGTCTCCCGCCTTCGGAAACTGCTCCTGGATTAGCGGCATCACTTGGTGACGAATCCAGTTTCGGCGGAAATCGGCATTCTGATTCGACGAGTCCTCACACCACAACTGCTTGTTTGCCCGCAGCCCATCTCGGATCTGCTCGCGACGCAACTGAAGCAGGGGCCGCACCAGAACCAAATCGGTGCCAAGCGGCCGAAAGGACCGAATCCCCGTCAAACCATTCGGCCCCGTGCCCCGCAGCAAATGATGCAAAACCGTCTCAATGTTGTCGTCTGCCGAATGAGCGAGGGCGACGTAACGAGCGCCCATTCGCTGGGCGGTTTCGGTGAGAAAGTCGACTCGTTGCTGACGCATGCCAGCCTCATCGGCCGCCGCCCCATCACCGCTCCGGCAGGCATAACGCAGCCCCAATCGCTGGGCAAGTTGCTGCACAAATTGCTGGTCACGGTCAGACTCCGCTCCACGCACCCCATGGTTGAAGTGGGCTGCGACTAAAAAACCTGTCGGGGCCACTGCGACATCGCGACGCAGCTCAGCCAACATGGTCAACAGACCGACGCTGTCAGCCCCTCCGCTGCAACCCACGACAACGCCAACACCCTGCCAACGCCGCACAGGCCACGCCCGACGAACCTCGCCGAGCAGGACTTGCCACGGGTCATCATGGCATCGTCCAGCGCTAACCGTTGGGACGTTGCTTTCGTCAGGCATAATCAACTGCTAACTTGAGAGGGGTCGCGATTGGAAATCTGGTCAGCGGCCTCCATCAAGATTAACAACTTCATTGGACAACAGAATCACCGGTCGACGCGAAAGCTAAACGGACCTGCCCCTGGAATTCGCCTACTGGAATTCGCCTACTGGAATTCGGCAGACAGCTGAACGTCGCATTTCGAACCTGCGTGCCTCGATGTGGACCCTGCTCATCAAATTCATCCTGCGTTGGACGCAGCCATTGGCTTGGTGCTCACAGTTTTGCTGTAGCCACCTCTCCAGGCAGCGTTTTCAATTTTGGGACACGCTTTATCGAAGTGCCACAAACGTGAAGACCTCCGTAAACCGGACGCACCCGGATTTGGGCCTTTTCGCCCGACGACCCGATCGGTGGTTTTCGAGTCCTCGATACCGAGGACAAAATGCTTACATCGACGACGATTTTAATTGGCTTGATCTCCCTACTGGTGGGATCAGCTTTGACTTTCGGGCTCTTCAAGCTGCAGGAGAATAAGCGACAGCTTCAACAGCAAGAGGAGGCCGACAAATTAATCGCCTCACTCCATCAACAAGCTGAAACCGAGCGCAGCCAAGTTCTGTTACGAGCGAAAGAAGAAGCTTTGGCAGCCAAGGCAACTGCTGAAGATGAATTAACTGTCTCGCGGAAATCACAATTACAGCGAGAGCAAAAGCTTGATCGCCGTGAAGACCAACTGACTCAGCAGGAAGAGGGAATCCGCAAACAACAACGTGGGCTGGAATCGAGTCAAACTCGATTGGCGACGCAAATGCGAGGTATTGGTGAACAACGCTCCCAGTTGGAAAAACTTACAAAGCAGCAACTGGCGGTCTTAGAACAGGCCAGCGGAATGTCGCGTGACGAGGCAGCAAACAAGCTGATCAAGGCACTCGAAAAAGAACTCGAGCACGAGCGGGGGACGGTGCTGCTGCGGCACCAAAAACGGCTCGACGAGGTTGTGCATACGCAGACCCGTGACATGCTGCTGACCGCGATGCAGCGATTTGCTTCCGCACACACGGCGGAATCAACCACCAGCACAGTCGACGTGCCAACGGATGACATGAAGGGCCGCATCATTGGTCGCGAAGGCAGAAACATCCGCGCTTTCGAAAAAGCCACCGGCGTCGACGTCATCATTGACGACACCCCCGGCGTGGTCATCGTCAGTGGATTTGATCCCGTCCGACGCGAAATCGCCCGACTGGCGCTCAATCACCTCATCGCCGACGGCAGAATCCATCCGTCCAAGATCGAGGAGGTGGTGGAAGAGACAAGCAAGAAAATTGACGAACTGATCATGCAAAAGGGCCGAGAGGCCGCCGATGAAGCCAATGTTCCGGGACTTCACGACAAGGTCGTTCGTATGCTTGGCCGCCTGCATTTCCGAACTTCTTACAGCCAAAATGTTCTCCGCCACAGCGTCGAAGTTGCCTTTGTCTCTGGACTAGTGGCCGAGATGCTAGGGATGGATGCCGACTTGGCGCGGCGTTGTGGATTGCTGCATGACATCGGAAAAGCCGCCGATCACGAACTCGAAGGTGGACACCCCAAGATCGGTGCTGATCTCCTGCAACGGCACAATGAGTCGGCAGAAGTCGTGCACGCGGCGTTGGGACATCATGACGACATCGTCACCGAACGCCCCTACACCATGCTGGTCGCAATCGGGGATGCCTGTAGTGCTAGCCGACCCGGCGCTCGACGCGAATCACTGGAACGATACGTCAGGCGGATGGAAGAACTGGAATCAATTGCGACCCGCTTCGATGGGGTCCGCCAAGCATTCGCCATCAGTGCCGGACGCGAACTGAGAGTCATCGTCAACAGCGACCGAACCACCGATGAACAAGCCGCAACGATCTGCCACGACATCGCGAAGGCGTTTGAAACCGAACTGACCTACCCCGGTGAGATCAAAGTGACCGTACTGAGAGAATCCCGATTCACCGAGACCGCCAAGTAGAGAAACCTGACGCTGATCCCGCTACGGGATTCATCCGGAGACTCGATTCCGGGTAGGGGTGACCTGGAACTGGTAACTGGAACTGGTAACTGGAACTGGGAAGCGTGAGAGAATCGAACACGGAACAGGGACCGGGAACGGTTCCTGAACACCATTAAGAAGAGCCGGAGCGGGAACGAAGAACGATTTGGACCGGCCGATCGAGCTGCCCAAACAGGTCCAGCTCAGCGGGTCAGAAATAGGCCCAAAGCGAAATGCCTTGAACGCGGCTCGCTTGACAGTTCTCGACAGTAGCCGTAATTTTACGATTCTCTCGCAATTCGCGATGAAATCCGGCACCAGCCAAGTAGAGACGGACTCATTATGAGCGTCGATTTAGAAGCAATTGCCCAACGCGGGCGTTGTGATGTATCCAGCCTGCGACTCGCACTGCCACTCCTCGAACAAGGCTATTCGCCGCCTTTTCTGGCGCGGTACCGCCGTGACGAACTAGGGGGTCTCGATGAGGCAACCCTCTGGAGTCTTGAGGCTGCGCTACGCACGAACCAACAAATCGCGGCACGCCGCGAGGAGTTGAGTGAAGCGTGGAGCCAGACGTCGCTGGCCGATCCGGCCATTGGCCACGCGATCAAAAAGGCAAATTCCCAACGAATGCTGGCCCGGCTATCACGCCGGTTGAAGTCGGAATCGCGGGAAAATGCGAGTGATTCAGCGTTGCTAGCGGTGCGTCTGTTGAATCCTCTCCAAGATGATCCCGGCGATCCGTCCGAAATCGCGGCAAAGATCGAAGCGATTACCGACGCCCCAAATGCGACCGAAAATCTCGACCATTCACTCGCGACGCGTTTGGCTGGCGATCCGCGCTTAATCGGTTCCGCGGTTCGTTGGCTGGCAAAACACGCCCGTATCCACATCGCCACCATCAGTGACCCCCATGGTCACGATGAGAAGGCCGACTCCCAGCCAGCGACCAAGAAAGAAAAGAAGGCCAAACGAGCGAAATCAAACTCGCCCGGCGAAAATAAAGCTGAGGCTGAAGCAACCGTACAGCCGGCCGGGGATCCCCCCGCCAGCGGTGCAGTCAAGCCGAATATTGAAGCGGAACCACCGCAGGCAGGCCAGGACGCGGCAAATCAAAATCAAGCGGCCGCTGAACAAGACGCAGCTGGCAACGCTTCCCCTAACCAATCATCAGCCGCCCCGGCCGATGCAGTTGCCTCGAAAGAGACGGCACCAGCCGATCCCGTCGCGGTCACCTCTTCGAAACCACTCTCCGCAGCGACTGACACTGCCGGTGCTGAGGCACTGACGCCCGAAGCTGCTACGCCCGAAGCTGCCACTCCCGAAGCTGCCACGCCCGAAGCTGCAAGCTCGGAAACGGTGAACACGGAAGCTGTGGCTGCCGATGAAGCGGCTGCCACAGCGGAATCGCCAGAGACGGTCGCTGAATCAACAAGTTCTTCGAGCGATGAAGCTGCCCCAGCGGAGGCACCCCAGTCGACAACCGAGAACGAGCCAGCCGCGAAAGCGGGCAAGCAGGAATCGGCGGCCAAGGCCAACAAACCATCCGAGAAGCAGAAGAAGATTTCGCCTCGTCAACGCCGGCGACGATGGTTAGTCGGAGTCCTCAAGCCGCTCGAAGGCAAACGCCTCGCTTGCGACAAACTCAGCTCCTTCGAAGTCGTCATGCTCGGCCGAGGCTTGCGTAGTCAAGTCGCCCAATGCACGTTCGAGTACGACGCCACAAAACTCGTGGCTGAACTCCAGCGAGTAGCCGCAGGATTGAACCGAAGTTTTGAAGACGAACTTCGTCAGCTCGTCTTGGAACACTAAGCGAGCATCCGCGAAGCAGCCGAATCCGCGTGGTGGGATGATTTGCACGAACGTGCGTCAGCTCGCTTGGTAGGAATCACCGCGGACCACCTGAGTCGTCACGTCAATCGTGGCGCAGTCGATGCCAAGGTGGTTCTTGCGATCGACGCGGTCGGCCCACGCACCGCAGCGACCGCCATCGTCTCTGCAGACGGCCAGTTGTTGCACTGCGAAGATCTGCCCTGCCAATTGTCAGCCAGCCAGCGAGGCCAGGCCGTCAACAAAATGGGCGAGCTGATCCACGCCTATCACGTTGATCTAATTGTGATCAGTAACGGCCCCGCCCGACGGGCGACCATGATCGCCCTCAATGATCTGATCTCGCAATCGCCGCCCGACACCGTACGTTGGACACTGGCCGATCGAAGCGGTGCCGATGCTTACGCCAGCAGCGGCGTGGCCAACGACGAAATGCGTTCCACACCACGACGATTCCGCGCTGCGGCATGGCTTGCGTTTTCGGTCCTGCAACCAGCTCAAGCGTTGGCGAAGGTCGATCCCCTCAAACTTCGACTCAGTTCTTTTCAACGGGAATTGTCTGACGATGCACTCGCTGATGCACTAACCGACGTGATGACCAGCGGTGCTTCGCGAGGTGGGGTTGATGCTAACTCTGCACCCGTTTCCTGGCTGCAGAAGCTGCCGGGGATTTCCGCGGAGATGGCGACCACGATCGATAAATCACGCCGCGAACAACTTTTCAATTCACGCCAAGCACTGCTTGACCTGGAGCAATGGGAAAGCTCAGCCAATTCGCGGCAAGCGATCCCCTTCTTGCGGGTCTTCAATGCAGAGGAACCCCTCGATGGCACCCTGATCCATCCTGAGGATTACCCGCTGGCGAAAAAATTGGCGGCAACCCTGGAAATCGAGTTGCCCCCCGCGGCGCCACCAAGTTACGAAGCCCCCGACTACTCCCAACTGACCGAGCCAGTCGATCCAACCAAGCTGGCCGAACGACAAACGACGCCCCAACCAGCACCCGTCGAAGATTTCTCGGCGGCAGGTGAAAATGCTGCGGAGTTTGCAATCGATGCAGAAGTCCCAGCCGCAGAAGTCCCAGCCGCTGTAGAAACAGCCGCTGATGCCTCCGAAGCACAGGACGCTTCTGCATCACCAGACGCGACCGCCCCAACTGACGGCGGAACTCCGTCGAGCGAACCGACAGCGGAGACTCCCGATGCCGGTGAGGAAACCGCAGCGGAAGATACGAACACGGCGGCAGGCGATACCGGTGAAGCAGTGACCGACCAGGCCGCTGCGACTGAAACGGAGCCGGCCGCGGAGACAGAGCAGAACGATACCAGCACGACCGAGTCGGCCTCGACCGAATCAAGCTCGGTCACGCCACCCGAGATCCCGGATCGTGTCTTGCGGGCAAAACCCGACCGATCAAAAACAGACAAATGCATCAAAGAGTGGCAGATCGGTGCCCGACGGACGCAACAGTTAGTGCAATGGTTGTGCGATCCCTTTGGTGACAGTGATGCCAGCGGAAACGCTCCTGCTGTCATGAATACGATGCCCTCGCTTCGCGGACTCAAGCCTGGCGACCAAGCGATTGGAATCGTGGTCGGAATCATGCCATTCGGCGTGTTTGTCGAACTAGCACCCGACTGCAGCGGATTGATCCATGTCAGCCGAGTCTCCGATTCTTACGTCGAAGACCTCCACGAAGCAGTTCAAGTTGGTGACATCGTCACCGCTTGGGTCAGCGGGATCGACGAAAAACGTCGGCGGGTCGCCTTGAGCGCTCTATCCCCCGAACGTGAAGCAGAGCTCGAACAAGCCAGACAAGCACACCACTCACGTGGCGGCGGTCAACGACGAGACGGCGGTGG
This sequence comes from Rubripirellula sp., assembly GCA_029245125.1. Taxonomy (GTDB): domain Bacteria; phylum Planctomycetota; class Planctomycetia; order Pirellulales; family Pirellulaceae; genus Rubripirellula. The sequence continues at coordinate 12,753 of JAQWPZ010000177.1, read as the reverse complement.
ACGCGGACGTAGTGGCGGGCAAGCACAAGGTGGTGGTCAAGCACGCGGTGGTCAAGCACGCGGTGGCGGTGGCGGACAACAAGGCTCGAACCGTTCGGAATCAGGCAACCGTGGTGGTGGACAAGCCAGAGGCGGACAAGCACGTGGCGGCGGGCAATCACGTGGCGGCGGACAAGCACGTGGCGGCGGACAACCGCGCGGCCGAGGACGTGATGCTGGACGCGGTGGAAAAAGACGTGAAAAGCGCCCCGAGTCTTATCGAGTCGTTGGCAAAAAGGAATCGAAACCGATTTCCGATGCGATGCAAAAGGGTGAGGAGCCACTACGATCCTTTGGTGACTTGATGCAGTTTTTCGATCACTCCGCTCCAACGGAGAAACCGAAGGCATCCGCACCGAAACCGGCCAAGCCAAAATCCGAAACGCCCCCCGAAGCCGCTCCACCAACCGCGGAAGCGGAAACAAAGGATTCAGGCACTCCGGCCAGTGACAACACTCAAGCCGCGAACTCGGACGCCTCGTCGATGCCAACGCCGTCTGCCCCGAGCGAGGCTCCCAGCAGCCCTGCTGAAACCGACAACGCTGGCAAATCGGCTGATGCAAATCAGTCAGCCGAACAAAAGAATGACGCGAACCCGCCACCAGCCAACGATGGTGGGAATCCCTCTCCGGATGTTTCGAGCTGATGAGTGACGACTTTCAATCGCGACTTGAATCCGCAATCTCGCGAGGAAAGCAGCGAGCTGACCAAAAAGCTTCGCAGCAGCGGGAAAAAGAACTCAGCGAAGAAGAACTGCGGCGACTCCATACGTCGTATCGACTCGCCCTTTCGGACCGAATCGAGGGAGCCGTTCACCAAGTCGCGGATCATTTCCCGGGGTTCCAAGAAGAATCACTGTTCGGGGAAGTCGGCTGGGGATCAGCATGCCACCGCGATGACCTAAGAATAGATTCCGGTCGACGCAGCAACCAGTACAGCCGACTGGAAATGGTCATCCGTCCCTTCAGCGATCTGCGTGTGCTGGAACTGAAGGGTAAAGGCACCGTGATGAATCGCGAGTTATTTAACCGCAACTACTATTTGCCGATCGCCGCGGTCGACCAGAAAGAATTCGAACAGCTGATCGACGCCTGGTCGATTGAGTACGCTGAAATCTACGCAGCGAAGAGTCAGTCTTAGAAATCGCGGAGACGCCGGGACAGCAAGTCGATCGATCGCGACGACGATTCGCTCGTATCCGAAGAGTCCGACGATTCAGCATCCGACCAACAAGCCCGAGGGCCAAACCCTCGCGGCTTCTCCACCATTGGCAATTGCGGTGGGCTACTTCTTAACGAGGCTCTTAGCGACACGCTGAAGCAATTCCTTGCTTTTCTTGATGCCTTCCATCTCACTCAAATCGCGGCCCTCGTACTCGATCCCGACGTACCCGTGATAGCCATGCTTTTCGACAACGATCTGCATCATCTTTTTATAATCGGTATTGGTCTCATTACCGTCTTGGTCAAAGTCATTTGTCTTTGCACTGACAGCAAGGGCGTACTCCATGAGTTCATCAACACCCTGGTAGCGATCGTAAAGTTCAGGGTTTGGTCCACGCGAAATCGTAAAGTTGCCAAAATCGGGCAGGGTACCGCAATTATCCATCCCCACTTTTTCGATGACGCCAACCAACCATTTTCCGTTGCTGCTCAGTCCACCATGGTTTTCCACGATGATGTTTAAACCCTGCGTCTGAGCGTATTCAGAAAGACGACTTAAACCATCAGCCGCCAACTTCTGCTGCTCCTCGTAACTTCCTCGACTGCCAGCATTGACGCGAATCGAATGACAACCGAGAAATCTTGCCGCATCAACCCATTTGTGATGGTTCTTCACCGACTTGGCCCGCTCTGCTTGATCAGGTGCCCCAAGCTGTCCCTCACCGTCAATCATGATCAACAAATTCCTGACACCCTCGTCTTCGCTCCGCTGCTTGAGATCTGCCAGGTACTTTTTATCGTTGGCTTTATCCTTGAAGAATTGATTGACGTATTCGATCGCGTCGATCCCAAACTCCTGTTTTGCAACCCTGGCAAAATCAAGATTGGTCATCTTGATCGCAGGATCACGAAGCGTCCGATGCAAAGACCATTCAGCCAACGAGATTTTGAACGGCATATCCCCTTCGTGATGGTCAGCATACGCAGGAAGCTGGAACGCCGTCGTTGCTGCCACCGAAGCCGCACATGAACGAAGAAACTGTCGTCGATACATCGTGATCAAACCCAAAGAGCAAAACTGAAAGATAAAGAGAAGGCAAACGACGGCGCATGGTGGACGCCACCAAAGCCGATCTGCCTAGCCGAGTATAACCACTCGACGCTGTAAAGGCTCAGCGATTGGAAACCGTATCAGACTGATTTTCAAGCAACGCTGCCAGGATCGCCGCGTGTTCCTGAATTGCCGAACCCTGTTGCTCATCAGCGGCCAAGTTGATGGTTTCAGCAGGATCCAGTTCGTGGTCGTATAGTTCGGCAGCTTCGACAACACCGGTAACGAAGTTCCGCCACTCGGTATAGCGGAACCGAGACGTGCGAATTGAGTAACCCATAACATCCGGGGCGCCACCGGATGGCGGATAGGCGGGTCGCGTGTGCTGAGTCATTGAGGCTTGCTTCACTTCGACAGCAGGGTCACGCAGAATCGACACCAAACTGGTGCCCTCCAATCCCTTTGGTGGATCCAGCCCACACAATTCTGTCAACGTCGGATAGAGATCAAGCAGTTCGACGAGCGAATCACTCCGAGTCCCAGGGGTTCCGATACCGGGAGCCGAGATCATCATCGGCACACGAGCGTCCAATTCAAAGTTCGATGTCTTGCACCACAGGCCATGTTCACCCAGATGAAACCCGTGGTCGGACCAGAACACAATGATTGTCTGTTCACGTAAACCCAACCGATCCAATTCACCGATCACTTTTCCAATCTGTTCATCGACATAGCTAATCGCCGCGTAGTACCCGTGTCGCAGAACACGAATCTGATGATCCGTCGGTGGTGCGGATTTAAAACTTCGCAACAACTCTCGACTGTCATGAAGTGCAATGGCCGGCACATTAGTGGGCGGAAGAGAATGATCGGGGAGCCGGACATGACTGAAATCGTAGCGGTCCCAATATTTGGCAGGCGGATTGAATGGTAAGTGCGGTTTCCAAAACCCAACCCCGAGAAAAAACGGTTTGCCATTCATCGACTGCAATGCATCAATCGCTTGATCCGCGATCCGACCGTCAAAATACGCGTCGTCTGGAACGTCACGGCTTTCGACTCGCGGAGTCTGCAACTGATTCTTGGACAGTGGTCCGTCCACGACCGGTCGATCGTGACCGTGACTTGCATAATGCATCGATTCAGGAACAGTCCACGATGCGGGATCTCCACGCCATCGATCTTGTCGCCAATTGTGAAACAGCTTGCCAATGCCTTGCGTGAAGTAACCGCCCTGCTTGAATCGCTGTGGCAACGTGACCAACTGGTCATTCCGATCACGAAAATGGGTCGGCAGATCTGTCACGCCCAGCGTGTCGGGTCGCAAACCTGTCATCAGCGACGCGCGAGAAGGATTGCAAACCGCTTGCTGACAATAAGCACGATCGAAGACAACACTATCTTTTGCGAGTTGATCGAGGTTAGGTGATTGCACCAGTGGCGAACCGTAGCACCCTAATTCGACTCGCATATCGTCGACCGCGATGAACAACACATTCTTGCGTGGACGCTTAGCGGCCTGATCCGATTCTTTGTCGACTGGGGCGTGATAGAAGTACCCATCCTCCGCACCGACCAACAACTCACGTCGACCATCACCATTCCAATCGACTGTGGTGGGACTCGTCGTGTGCCCCGCCAATCGCCGATCGCTTAAGGGACCTTCATCGCTAAACACGTATTTCCCTTTGGCACCAGCCTGCTGACGCATCCAATGAACATTGACCGAGTTCACCAACAAATCGCGTCGACCATCACCATCCCAATCAACGACGCACAGCTTTCGGCGGCCACTCTTGCCAGCCGCAGCCTGATTAAGCTGCAGCGGCGTGTTGTCATTCCCCCCAACTCGTTTGTGACGGTTATCAAAGGTTCCGCCGGAAAAGACTCGTTGCCCAGGCCCCAGCGTCAACACAGGCTCTGTCAACACAGACCCCACAGATGATTCGCCATCGATTTTGGACCGTGGAAACCAAGCTAGATAACCTTCATGGTCAAGCATCACCAAGTCATTCAGCCCGTCATGATTCCAATCGACAACCACCGGTGTGGTCCGCCACTGGGTGGCCAATTCGTCTTTCGCAGGGTTCCACCAATTCCATTCCGGCTTGGGTGGATCGCCTTCCCATTGGACCCTCACATTTTGTGCTGCCGAAAGCTTGGGATGCGTTCTTGTTCCCACGTTTCGGTACCAAACAATTTTCCCCCAGATCGAATTCGCAACGATATCGGGCAGCCCATCATGATCCCAATCGGCAACGTCAATTGTGGTGTAACCCCACTTCCGTTCCGCTGGACCCTGAATCGAGCCATTCTCGCCAGCCATGATGCGAATCGGTTGACCATCGATTTCCAACAACCGTGGTGCTGACCACTTCGGCGGATTCAATCCGTCAAGATTCTCGATCCAACCAATCTCGCCAGCCGTGTTTCCACACACCAAGTCTTCATCGCCGTCATCGTCCCAATCGAAACTAACGGGAGTGACGAGAGCACCAAACTTCACTTCATCCGCTTGCTGCTGAAAGAAAACGGGCGGCTCGAATTGCGGCATCCCACCGCTGACAACCCCCGTGTGCCTTAGCAAAGCAACTCGACCGTCTTCTTGCCCCACCACGAGGTCAACATCCTGATCACCATCCCAATCGACCGCCGATACAACGATCATGCACAAGTGCATATCGATTGGCTGATCATTCCGCGTTAGCACACGACCTGACGCATACTTTGGCTCATTCCGCGAACCAACATTTTGGAAGTAGGTAAAGCCATCCAGGAAATCACCGCACAACAAATCGAGGTCACCGTCACCATCGAAGTCAGCGAAGTTAGGACTGGGCATACCGAACACATCGACCGGCCCATCCCCCGCGCTCAACCGCATCGGTTGTTCGTACTCTGGTTGTTCAGTCGTTCCGCGATTACGGAGAATGTAGACATAGCCGCGAAGTGGCCCGCGCGTCCAATGCCCTTGTTCATCAAAGGCATTGTCCCAACCATATTCGACCCACAATCCGTGACCTGCAAACAGATCTTCGACGCCATCCCCGTCGTAATCGACCACACCCCATTGATTCGCACGAATCCGCCCCTGACCATCATCCAGTTTAGCGTTGGGGTACCTTTTCAAACGCTGCGAAAAATCACCGTCAAACACCCCCGTCAGTTCCGCGGCGGGAACCATCATTCGTGGCTGGCCGTCGGTAATTGAAAACGAAAGATTACGAATCCCCGGAGCAACTTTCACGCCGGGCTTGAAAACTGGCAACGCCCCGTCGTCAGCACCAGGGTTCTCAAAAAAGTAAGTCCCGTTGTAAGGCACATCGCTGCAAGACACGACGAGGTCAAGGTCACCATCACGGTCGTAATCAATCGGCAATGGCCATCCCCACAGACCGACCCCCAAATCAACAGCCAATCCCGGATGGTTGTATTTCATTCGCTGCAATTTGATCGGCGGTTCAACACCGTGGGCCATCAGTGCTCCTGCGAAGGCAGCTACGAGCAGAAAAGCAATTCGAACAATCATCAGCAACTTCTGTTTTTTTCGTGATGGCTAGACATTTTGTTTGACGGGTCGCAACCTCGGCAGCTTGTCGCTCAGAATACCTGATTGCCGTCATCTGTTAGGATACCTCAGACCACACCACTGAACACGACCAAGTCGATTTAGAATGCGTCGCATTTGCTGATTGACTAATCCCTTCCCGTGCCCCATCCGAGTGAGCGAGTACGATGATGCAACGATTACTTTCGCTGGCAATCTTAACTGGCCCTGTTTTCCTCAGCGTCGCCTTTCCCACCGTTATCAAGATCGCGACAGCGGAGGAACCTAAAGTAGTTTTCCGCGAAGACTTCGAGTCAGGATTGGATCGCTGGGAACTTCTGGATCCGGCAACCTGGCAGATCAACGAGCATGAGGGGAACCACTGTCTTGAGATCACTGCTCGAAAAAGCAATTACAAACCACCCGTTCGTAGCCCCGGACACGTGGCGTTGATTCGAGATTTAAAACTGACGAACTTCGACATCACGTTCAAAGTCCGCAGCACCAAGGACACCGGAAACCATCGTGACTGCTGCGTCTTCTTTGGGTACCAAGACAATCAACACTTTTACTACGTACATCTCGGCGCGAAGCCAGATCCCCACAGTGGGCAAATCATGATTGTGAAAGAAGCCCCGCGGCTCGCTATCACAAACAATCAAAAAATGACCCCTTGGGATGATCAATGGCACAACGTCCGACTCGTTCGAAACGCTGAGCAGGGAACCATTCAGATATTCTTTGACGATCTGCAAACGCCACATATGGAAGTGGAAGACAAGACCTTCAAAGAAGGTCGAATCGGGATTGGTTCGTTTGACGATTTAAATGAGTTCGATGAGATTGTCGTTCGCAGTCATTAGATCAAACGCCGAGGCTTAGCCGATTGCACTCAGAAACGCGTACGGCTCAAATCCCCACCGGGATCAAAAAAACCCCGCATGCGGACGTTGGATATACGCCGCACGCGGACGTTGGATAAATCACGCACGCTGACGGGCACCCACCGAACCCCATAAGATGCCGCTGCAAGATCACAGCGTGAGAGCTATAAATCACCACTCCAAGCACTCGGATTTCGTTCATTCGATCGACAAACCCTCGCGAAATCGGTACCTCTAATTGGCCGCAACGATGCAACCCAAACGAATCGAGCAGCACTACCACTTCTGCCCGCGCTGCGGTGCCAAGAATGACTGTACCGCGGAGGCTCCCTTCCGCTGCAAGCCTTGCGGTTTTACACAGTTTTTTGGGCCAGTTGCTGCAGTCGGAGCGTTGATCTGCAACGAGCTTGACGAACTGCTTCTTGTTCGCCGTGCCCGCAACCCGGGGAAGGGTAAATGGGGATTGCCGGGCGGATTCATTGATCGAGCTGAATCAGTCGAAACTGCAATGCGTCGCGAAGTCCGTGAGGAGACTCAACTAGAAGTCTGCGATGCTCGCTACTTGACATCCCACCCTAATGATTACGACTACCATGGAATCGTATCGCCGGTTGTCGACCTGTTCTACACGGCACGCGTCATCGCTCCCGAAACGATTGTGCTGGCAAAAGACGAATTGGACCTTCACATTTGGGTTCAGCCGAGCGAAGAACATCTTGATCAGATGGCGTTCCCAAGCAACCGATTAGCGGTGGAGTATTGGCTGAACGGGTGAGCGGTACTTCCCGCGATCAGCCGCCGACCACGGCCGACAAGCTAGCTGTGCGATCAGTCGTTGCCGTGATGAACAAGCGCAGATGGAGTTCGGAGCAAATCGACTTAACAAACAGCGACCCGCAGCAACCGCTCGGGCTAGACCTGAATCCGCTTACCTTGCTGCTCACTTTCCAACGCGGCCGACAACAAGGTCGCGGCCCGGTAGGCGTCGTTGACATCGCTGATGTTGCGCACCAAGCTCGTCACCGAACGGTGGAACTGAGTCAGCAAACGCTCCGCAACTGGAAGCTCTGACTCCAACGATTCAAGGTGCCGACCGGCGTCATCAAACCACACGAGCGTGGAGGGCAAGTCGATAAACGCGACCCCACGCTCACAACAAATCTGCAACGCGGAAGGAGGACGAAAGCTGTCGGCTTCCTGCCACGATTGACGGATGTAGTCTCCGCAACTGATTTGCGCTGTCACCGAAGGCCCACGCTCAGTGGCAGGAAAATCAAGGTTGATGCATCGGTAACCGAAACGATCCGGCAAGTGATGGGAGACGGATGAAACGGTTTCCGGCTCACAGCCAACGATGTATCGACACCAATCGATCAGCTCGATGAACTCAGACCGCTCTGATTCCGACCTCCCGTTGGTATCTCCCCGCATCCGCCGATGGCAAAACAACAATTGCGGAGCCCCCAACCGCGTTGCGATTAACTCTTTCAAACGCAGAGTGGCAGGGGAGAAACGCCGTGGGAACTCGGCCATGAACGCGATCCCACTCTCTTCAATCGCAGTCCGAACATGCTGATCGCGTTCTGGATCGACTTCGAGATCGCCCGCCCAATAAATGGATTTCCCGGCTTCACATGCGGCCAGCATCGGCAACCAACCCAACCAGGTTCGTTGCAGGACCATGACAGCATCGATATCGCAGCGAGAAACCAGCGACCGATAGCCATCCATCGCATCAGCTTGAAATTCACTCGCCGTGTTCTCGGCCAACTTAGCGACAGGGCTAAAAACGGCTCTCACATCAAAGCGATCATGCAACATCCGCAGGGCGGGGCGGTGACGGGTTTGCCATGCATCACCTAATCCGACCAGTCCGATCCGAAGTTTCATCGAGCATCCCGATTCAAGGTGATGATTGAGACAGGTTATCCCCCAACATACCGCCCGACCAACGGTAGTCCGACATCATTTCCAGCCAAAAGCGACTGAAATGCAACCTTTTGTCGCACCCAAACGATGAGATGCAAATGATCGCCCTCAGACCGCTGAAATGAACAAAAAATGATTCCTGAGGGTCCAGCAAAAGGAGCTTCGACAGGGGAACCGGAGAACCTTTTCTGCATTCGCAAGCCAGCCACTTGCCCGGCCCAAGTCGATCCCTATACTCCCGCTACCTTACCGCGACAGCACTAACCGGAAATGCCAACGCATACCCCCCGGAAGGCTGTGGTGGTTCCAAATCACCCAGCTGGGCGGCGACTGAATTGACCACCTTTTAGGTTGATGAGTCAGAGCTGGGACGAGCGAGAGTTCGCACACCGCCGAACGATTTTATTGAAACCACCAAGCCATCGAAACAAAACTTACAGGCTCGAATTTGCGAGATCAGAATGCTTGATCTCGGGTGGGATATTTTTCGACAGGGTGTCGAACGCGTTCGGCTGGTCCAACCAAGCACAAGGGAACAAATGATGATTTCGTTGATCCTGTCTTTGATTTTTCTGGGGACCTCTCCTTCCACCTCCTCCGCCGATCAAAAGGCGAAGACCCAAGATTATGCGGCGGCCTACAAGCAATCGCTGGAAGAGCAAAAGCCACTGATGGTGATCGTTGGCGCTCCGTGGTGCCCCGCCTGCAACGTTTTGAAAGAAACAACGCTCAAAGAGATGAAAAAAAATGGGGATTTTGATGCGGTTGCATTGACAATGGTCAATCGAGACGAGCAGCCGGAACTCGCCAAGCAGCTTACCAACGGCGAGAACGTGATCCCACAGATCATTGTTTACACACCGCAGGAGAACGGTTGGAAGCGACGAAAATTACTTGGTTTTCAATCATCCCAGCCGGTTCGAAGCTTGATTCGGCGGGCACTCGGCAAACTTGGAAGCTAGAAGACTCCCTCTGGCTGCAAGCCGCAATCGTCTCGGATTCATCAAAAAACAGAGGCTTGCGGCTAGAGCATTTCCGGGCGTGATTCGCTATTCTTTTCGGTGGACAGCCTGTGCAGTGCGGGCGGCTCTTTTACCAACGAGAACAGTAACGCGGCATGACTTTTCCCGAATCACTCATGCATTTGGTTCGAACTGACGAGCCACTTGGCCCCTTGGTCTGGTTGGGCATCGGGGGACCGGCGCGGTACTTCGCGGAACCGATCGACGAAGCGGACCTGCGAGGCCTCGTGGAATCGGCCCATCAGCAAGGGCTACCTGTGCGAATCCTCGGTGGTGGCAGCAATGTGCTGGTCCGCGAGATGGGTGTTGATGGCCTCGTCATCTCCTTGTCAGGACTGGAGGGCCAGCCGTCGATCGACGGGACGCAGATGTCGGTCGGATCGGGCGTGAAACTGTCTCACGCCGTGATCAAATCGGTTGGTGCTGGATTAGGCGGTCTAGAGCATCTTGTCGGCATCCCCGGAACCGTGGGCGGTGCAGTGGTTGGAAATGCGTCGGGTGGAGGCCGAGATATTGGATCGGCAGTCGCCTCCGTGACCGTCTTGGACATGGATGGATCAATCCGGACGCTGACGCAACAAGAGGCTGGGTTCTCCCACCGGAAAACCTCCCTGACGGGATTGCTGGTTTTGAAAATCACCTTCCAACTGGAAACCCGTGATGTGGCGGCTTTGACCAAGCGAATGCAAAAGCTGTGGATCAGCCGCAACTCATCCCGCCCGAGCGACGAACCACGGATTGCCATGCCCTTTGTCGACCCCGATGGAATGCCAGCCAAGGAATTGCTGCAAAACGTCGGCTTAGCTGGTCTGCGTGAAGGCAATGTTTCACTCGATACCAACCAACCCCAGTACTTGTTGGCTCACAGCGGCGCGACGAGCGATCAATGCCTGAGGCTGATTGAGCGGGTCCGCGAGCAGGTTTTGCTGCAAACCGGGATCGACTTGCAACTGAATCTGCAAATCTGGTAGATCGTAGGGTGTCGTGGTTACGATCCACGTCCAATGGTCAAGTGTCAAATGGCCAAGTGTCAAACGGCCAAACGATCGCGGCATCCGCACGCACTGCGAATGCGGTGAACTATTCGAAGGGAATCACCGTGGCGACGCCATCGCCTGACTCTGAACCGACGCGCCCTGTCCGCGATTTGCTACGTCGCCTCATCAAGGCACCAGCAGCTTTTTCAATATTGTGGCCGGCACTGCTCATCATCGGCGGCTATGTTGCCTGGCATCGCTGGGGATCTGTTCATGTCACCCAGCGCTATAGTGGAATTGATCCAACTCAGATCCTCATCAGCGATCCCCCTGAACACGTTCGCAGCAATATTGTTAAAGCGGTTTATCGCGATACAGCAATGGAAGAGCTTTCGCTGCTCGACCGCCAAGCGACTGCCAAAATTGCCTCGGCCTTTTCCATGCATCCGTGGGTGCGAGAGGTAATTGGGGTCCGCAAACTTCCGGGCGGCATCATCGATGTTCGACTCGATTACCGGATTCCTGTCGCGATGGTGCACGTATTCAAACCCGATCGCAGCGATACTCGCAGCTACTTTTTCCCAGTCGATGCTGAGGGTGTCTTGCTACCGACGACAGAATTCGCTCAAGCAGAAACCAATCAATACCTGTACATCGAAGTACCGGGCGTCTACTCCACCAATGATGCAGGGACTCCATTCGGCGATCGACGAGTCGAAGCGGCAGCCAAGCTTGCGGAACTGCTGCAACCCGTTCGTGAGGAAACCACGCTGCGAAGCATCGGCGTCCACGGTGATCCACGCCAAACAGAAACGCCCCAGCTTGAATTGACGACGCAATCCGGCGCCCGTTTATTTTGGGGCAGCCCACCTGGCAGCGAATTACCAGGTGAACCGACCGTGGCGATGAAACTGCGGACACTAATGGCTGTCGACAAATCCCAGAATGCTGACCTTCGCATGGCAGGCGTTGGAAGTAGTTTGCAGTAGGCCTTTCGCTGCTTCTGACAGCAGTCCGCGAATCAGCCGTTTGAACCTCAGCAGCCTAAAGCTGGCACGGCAATGAATCGCCTCGTCATGAAGCCCACTGAAACCAGCCGAGCCACCCGACCAAACTCCCGGATACCCGAACTGCCTGGGCAGACGAGGGATCTCTGCAATCTGCAGCGCGGACCCTCCACCGATACCCCGTAACAGGCTCCACGCGGCCGCTCATTGCCTGAACTGTCTGTCCCGATTCAATGGAACTCGCCTCACGACCCCGCGAGCACCGATTCAGCAGGTATCATGAACGACATGATTGATCACCTGCATGAGAATCGGCTCCTGATGACTCGCCGCCATTTGTTGGGGCGTTCCACACTCGGCCTCGGCACTGCCGCACTGGCAGGCCTGCTGCCCGCAGAAAATCTGGTCGGCGCTGACTCGGTACCCGAACGTCCTAGTGACGGTGGCCTACATCACACGGCGAAAGCCAAACATGTGATTTATCTTTTCATGAGCGGTGGTCCCAGCCAGCTTGATCTATGGGACTACAAGCCGAAACTCGCGGAAAAATTCAACGAACAACTACCGGACCACGTTCGCAGCGGTCAGCGCATCACGGGGATGACGGCGAATCAAAAAGCTGGTTTGCCTTTGTGTCCAAGCAAATACAAATTCACCCGCCACGACAACAACGACGGCGGTGTTTGGGTCAGCGAGTTGCTTCCTCACACCGCTAAGGTTGCCAAGGAACTGTGCGTGGTCAACAGCACGTTCACCGAAGCAATCAATCACGACCCGGCCATCACTTACATCCAAACCGGCAGTCAGATTCCCGGCCGACCGAGCCTCGGCGCTTGGCTTAGTTACGGCTTGGGTAGCATGAACGAAGACCTACCGCATTATGTGGTGATGCATGCCAAGACCAGCTTTGCCGAACAGAGCCTATTCAATCGCTTGTGGGGGACTGGATTCATGCCATCCGACCATCAAGGGATTTTGATGCGCAGCGAGGGCGATCCGGTCTTGTACCTCAGTAATCCCGCAGGCGTATCGGGAAGCGATCGCCGCCGACAGCTCGATACGCTGGCAGCCTTGAATCAAGGATTACATCAGGAAATCGGCAATCCGGAAATCCTAGCAAGAATCAAACAACAT
>JAQWPZ010000176.1 GCA_029245125.1 Rubripirellula sp. | reverse complement strand
AGCTTGCAGGCCGCGCGCGAAGAGGCGAAACAAGTGGGACTGCGAACCGTCGGCTACGAGCAGCGGGCTTTGCAGTACATCGCTAACCAGAAATAGCGGTGGCGATACGAAGTTGTGATCGCGTCATCGGCATCGCCTCAGGGGACGATTGGCGGCTGGGATTTCGATGGATCCGGAATTCTATCGGATGCCGTATACTCGCAGATCAGGGTGTTGAGATGGAATTGGGGTGGCGAAGCGTCTGCTGGCAGTGGGATCCTGGTTGTTCCTGGTGGTGGTCCTTCTGCATCTCTTATTGACAAGGCTTTTCATGCAAATTGTGCTGTGTTACCCAGTTGAGTCTCGTCATGTCGACCAGATCCGCGCCGCGGCGCCTGGTTGTGAAGTGGTGAATGCTGGACAGGAGCGAATTGACGAGTGTTTGCCATCAGCTGATATTTTAATTGGGCACGCCAAGGTACCAGTCGACTGGGATCGTGTTTTGGCAGCTGGCAAGTTGCGATGGATTCAATCGTCTGCCGCTGGTTTGGATCATTGTTTGGTTCCCGGCGTCATTGACTCGGACATTGTGGTCAGCAGTGCGTCGGGTTTGTTTGCCCCGCAGGTCGCGGAGCAAACTTTTTCACTTTTGTTTGGCCTGTTGCGGCGATCGCCCTTGTTCTTTCGGGCCGAGGCGGAGCGACAATTTGTGCGGTTGCCAACCGACGATCTGAGGGGCAAGACAATTGGCATTGTTGGGATGGGTGGAAATGGGCGAATGTTAGTCCGGGCGCTGTCGCCCTGGGATGTTCGTTTGGTGGGTACGGATTATTACCCCGTCGATCCACCAGAACGCTTAGATCAATTGTGGCCAGCAGACGAGTTGGATCGCTTACTTGAGGTCAGTGATGTTGTCATCCTTACGCTGCCCTTAAATGTTCACACCCAACGTATGTTCGATGAGGCCTGTTTTTCCAAGATGAAGGCTGGGAGTTACCTGGTCAATGTCGCGCGGGGAGCGGTGGTTGTCGAAACCGCATTGGTTAAGGCATTGGAAGCGGGGCACTTGGCGGGGGCTGGTCTGGATGTCACCGAGGTCGAACCGTTGGCTGCGGACAGTTTGCTGTGGGACGATCCCCGCGTGATCATCACGCCTCATGTTGGTGCTCAATCAGCGAGACGGGTTGACGATACGACCGATCTAGCCTGCATTAATTTACAGCGATTTTTCGACGGTCAGCCGCCCTACAATTGCGTCGATAAAACGCTGGGCTTTCCGCACCCTTCGGTGGTGTGGCGGAGGAGCCAGTAGTGAGTAGCAGTAACCGCGATGCGCGCCCGTGCGATGCGGTGTTGATGCACAACCAAGAAGTGGTTGGTCCACTTCGACTGCCGATGAATCGGGCGGATGACTTTATCGCCCATTTCAATCGGGTCTATGCGGGTCTCGGAATCTCGCTGATACCGAAACTGCTGATTCCGAGTTTCCCCGTTGACGAAGCGAACGATACCGAAGCGACTGGTGACCAAAATTGAGGTCGTCGGGATGATCGGATATAGGGCCGGTGCACCTAGGTTCGATCGAGTTGATCCAGTTGATCAAGTTGATCAAGTCGATCAAGTCGATCAAGGGCGGACCAAGCAGATGCGGCCCCCCAAAAAAAATCCTCGGCGACCCGAAGGTCGCCGAGGATTCAAAATTTTTCATGTCAAGAGTTTTGAACGGTTCAAGAGTGGAAGGGCATCAGCCTACGAATGAACGATTTTCGCTTTGGCTGTCGCCAGGTCAACTCACTCAAGTCCGGTAATCAAATCTCGTGATCAAACTTCCTGCTTAGTTGCAGCAGGATGGCTCGCAACCGCAAGTTGGCTCGCAAGGAGCTGCACAGGTTGGCTCGCAACCGCAAGCTGGCTCGCAGCATGAGTCGCAACCGTGGTTGTGCTTGTGGAAGATTTTTCCGAACAAGCCTTTGAACAATCCAGGACGCTTTCCGCAAGGATCGCAGCAAGAATCGACAACTTCGCAGCCACAGGCTGGCTCACAAGGAGCGGCACAGGTTGGCTCGCAAGGAGCTGCACAGGTTGGCTCGCAGCATGAGTCACAGCCATGATTGTGCTTGTGGAACAAGCGACCCAACAGGCCACCCATCTTTTTCCCGCCGCAGCAACCGGAGTCGCAGCAAGGGTCAACGATTTCGCAGCCACAAGCTGGCTCGCAAGAAGCGGCACAAGTGGGCTCGCACCCACAAGTTGGCTCAACATCGCAACAGCTATCACAGCTATTACCACACAACTTGTCAAACAGACCGAACGCGCTGGCGTTGGCCGAGCTCGAAGCGACCATAGCGAAGGCCACAAGAGCAGGAACGATTACACGACGCATCGTGAGATCTCCATGGAATTAGGTTCATCGGGAAGGTTTTGTCACGTTTGAGCCGCGACACGTCCGACGGGCCAATGACCCACTCGAAGCGTTTGCTCCGACCGAGCACCAGTGACGTTCGAGAGTATCGAACAGTCATCGTTGGTCGACCGGCGTGTTGCGGCGCTTGTGACAGAACACCTGCTAGTTGGTGTTCAGAAGGAGCTATCGTCCATGAAGCTTGGTAAAGTACGGTGATCTCGTAAGAATTTCCGATCCGCTAACTAATGACGTGTCAAGTTTAACGTTTGTGATCATCACAAGACGTGATCGGCTTGTAGGGACTTGTGCCGCGATGAGCCATTCAAACCGTTGAATTGACTATGAAGCGACGGGTAAATTGACCATGACAACTAAATTGGAACACTCGCATGACCCGCTCGAGATCGCTGCCCGATTGTCGGAATCGAATCAAAACTTCCTGAAGGACGGCATTTACGGCGCGATAGATGGAGCCGTGACCACCTTTGCCATCGTTGCCGGGGTGGCAGGGGCTGGATTGTCACCGACCATTGTGATCATTTTGGGATCAGCCAATTTGGTGGGAGACGGGTTCTCGATGGCAGCCAGTAACTTTCTTGGGACCCGGGCTGAAAATCAGCGAGCTGATCAACTCAGACAGGTTGAGCAGCGACACATCGAGCAGTGTCCAGAGGGTGAGCGGGAAGAAATTCGCCAGATCTTGGCATCCCAAGGGTTCGACGGTGATTTGCTCGAGGCGGCCACCGATCAAATCACCTCCAACCCCAAAACCTGGATCGAGACTATGTTGCGGCATGAATATGGGATTGCCGTTGAACCAAGCCAACCCGCTCGGGCAGCCACCATCACCTTTGTGGCCTTCGTCGTGTTTGGGGCGATCCCACTGCTACCTTATGTGGTCGAATCGCTTGGAGCCGCAGGGTCGCTCGTATCCAACAGCCACGATCTTTTCGTTTTCAGCTCGATGATGACAGCCGTCGCTTTTTTCTTGGTGGGAGCTTTGAAATCGAGATTTGTTCAGCAACGGTGGTGGTTGGCTGGATTGGAGACGTTGATTGTCGGTGCAGCGGCGGCAGCGTTGGCGTTCGCCGTCGGGAAACTCCTCGCCTCGTTTGGGGCTTAACAGCAATGTCCCAAATGGGCCACGCACGACTGCAGGCGAGTGAAGGACGAATTCGGAGATTGGCAGGAGGAAAAAATTGCGTTTCGATTGGCCGCGAACCATCTCGAGAGTCGCAATCGCCGCAGTCGTTTTCTGGGTAACTCCTCTGCGATCACTGTTGCGAATGGCCAACAACGACGCGGTGAAATTCTGAATCACCGACCAAGAATCCGATCTTGGGTGTGAATGCGATGCCGTGGGGCCGCTTCAGACTTGTGGTTTGCTCGCTGCGTTTGCCCCCCATCACGGTTTCAATCTTGTTGGCTTTCACGTCGATTCGCCGGATCGCATGATTTTCGGTGTCGACGACCAAAATGCGTTGTTGATCGTCGATCACCAAGCCTTTGGGCCCATTGAATGTTGCGTGAAGTGGGTTGCCGCCATCTCCTGAATATCCTTTTTTTCCAGTTCCGGCGACATGTTGGAGGGTGTTGGTTTGACGATCGATTCGCCAAATGCTGTTTCCTTCCCGCAGTGCGATCCAGATTGATTGGGAATCGACCGCGAGCGATCTCGGCCCAAACAGCGGGGACCCGGAAGCTCTTGATCCATCAACGGGTAATTTCTTTTCACCCGTTCCGGAGATGGTTTTGACAATCCCTGTTTCTAAATCGATGCGGCGGATTCGGTGATTGCCGGTGTCGGCGACGAGGACACCGCCGCGACCGTCGAGGACAACACTGTGGGGCTGCCGAAAGCGGACCCGATCGCCGCGGTCATGATCTCCCTCGAAGCCGGGCTTTCCATCGCCGGCCAGCGTATCGATCAAACCTGTTTCTGAATCGACTCGGCGAATCACGTGATTGCGTGTGTCGGCGATGAACAGGTTGCCATCGGTGTCAACGCGAACCTCGTGTGGCCAATTGAATGTTGCCAGCTTTGCCGGACCACCGTCACCGCTGTAGCCCGAGACTCCTGTTCCGGCGATTCGTTTGAGTGTGCGGCCATTTAATTTGCCTGCGTAGATGCAATGATCATCGATAGTGGTGACCCACCAACGGTTGGACCGTATTTCGATTCCGAAGGGGTTGCCGAGCGAAAGTTGCTCGCGGTTTCCCTCCGGTTGCGAAGAGGAATAGGGCCGCTGGCGAATTGCTGCTTTGCCGTTTCCTGCAAAGCGGATTGCTGGCGGGATGGCCAAGGCTGTTGCTGGTTCGGTGGCCGAAGTTTGCGGGAAAGCTTGGGGAGCTGTTTGGCAGATCACACAACCGCAGAGGATCGAGCCAAGCAAGAGAAGGGCAGCACGGGACATAGCAACAGACTCAAACGCGAAGGTGACCGAATGAGCTCTGAGTGTGAGTCAAACCGCTGGCCGTCACAACTACTTTATGCGGTTTTGCCTACTCCGTTTGCTGGTTTTTGCGGAGTTCGTATTGCTTCAAGATATCTGGAGAGTCCAGCAGTGCATCAACGACATCGGTTGCCCACTGGGTTCCCCGTCCTTCACGCAGAATCGAAATGACTTTTTCCAGCGGCATGCCGCTACGATACGGACGATCGCTGGTCATAGCATCGAACGCGTCTGCGACGGCCAGCAGTTGAGCGTCACGGGGAATTTCTGTGCCTGACAATCCGTCGGGATATCCACTGCCATCCCACGATTCGTGGTGATGTCGCACGGCGGGTAAAATCTGGTTGAACTGTCGAATCCCTTGCAGAATGTCAAAGCCAAGCACGGGATGCGCTTTGATCTGCTCAAACTCTTCCGCGGTTAGTTTGCCAGGTTTGCAAAGGACCGAGTCCTGGACGCCGATCTTACCGATGTCGTGAAGGATGCCTGCCATCCGAATTCGTGTGACTCCCTCTTCATCGAAGTCAAGGCGTTTTGCCAACGCGACGGCTACATCGGCAACCCGGGATGAATGACCGCAGGTGTAGGTGTCTTTGGCATCGAGTGCGGAGACGAGGGATTGGATCGTCCCCTCAAACATCTGCTGCATCTCTTGATACTGTCGCTGGTTGATCAGATGAAAGCCGAGCATCATGGAGGTCGATTTCATCAGATCAGCCTCGACTGTACCGAACTCCGCTTGCTCGAGCGTGCGTACGGCAATCATCCGCCCCAGCGTTTGATCTTGCCGCTGGATGGGAACGACGATGGTTCGCACATTTGCGGGGGCTATCGCATTCGGGGTATTCACAATTCCAACAGTTACGCCGAAGCTCTCATCGCCTGCATTTTTGACGATCGATTGCTGTTCCGTGTAATGTGCCAGATCTCTTACCCATTCGGGCTTCCCTGCATCGCCGATCTGATAGAAGCAGTCTTCCTGGCGACATTGGTCGTCGGAAGTTAGTTCGATCGCAATCCAGATTGCATCCAAGCAGGGAGCCAGTTCCTCGAGGAGCGAATGGCAGACTTGCCCAGATGCCTCATCCAACCTCAGCCTTTCGGAAAGCTGGTGCAACAGCGTCAATTCCTCAAATTTGACCGTGAGGGCTTGGGCCATCTCCTCCAATTCCATTTCCAACGTGCTGTTGGGAAAATGGTCGAGGCAGGTCTCGGCTGTACAGAGCGCGGGAATCGTATCCTTTTGCCCGTCATTGGCTAATGGAAAAGCTGGAATCGTTGATGCTGCGGCGCCGGGCTGAAAAGTGGCCAGCGGTTGGGGAGCAACTGTCGCTGGAATCGGTAGCATGGGGAGATCGGTCGGATAAGAGACCGTGTTATCAGAGGCGGGGGCTGGTTCGTCGGTAGAAAGCATCGAAAGTATTTTCCAGCAGTTTGATAGCGGTGCGTGGTTGAAACCTAGTTCGTTTCTCACGTCCGCGACTTGAATTGCGGTTAACCGCCGGTCAGGTCGAAACAAGGCCACGCTTCATTGGGAGGAACGTATCGGTTGTAGCGGCGGACAAGGTTCACATTGCGCCGGGATGACGAACCGTCCGGTGCGGCCTTATGATTGGGGCGGCAGAAACCACCGTCACAAATCACTACTACAGCGATCCTTGCTATGACCGACTATCGCACTGAAAAAGACTCAATGGGTGACGTGCGCGTCCCGGCTGACGCGTACTACGGAGCCCAAACCCAGCGTGCCGTCGAGAATTTTCCGATCAGTGGTTGGCGGCTTCCCGGCTCGATGATCTCGGCGATGGGATTAGTTAAATACGCTTGTGGCGTTGCCAATCGAGATCTCGGTAAGTTGACCGGGTCTGGAACCAATCCGCTCGACGATTCACAAGTCGGGGCGATGCTGGCGGCGGCACTCGAAGTGGCGGACGGGAAGCTGGCGGATCAGTTTCCGATCGATGTGTTTCAAACTGGCAGCGGCACCAGTAGCAACATGAACGTCAATGAGGTGATCAGCAATCGCGCAACCGAGATCGCGGGGGGCAATCGTATCTCGGCCGGCAAACTGGTCCACCCAAATGACCACGTTAACATGGGGCAGAGTACGAATGACACTTTCCCCACTGCGATCCACGTGGCTGCTGCGGGGCAGATTCAAACGACTCTCTTACCTGCTTTGCGGAGGATGCACCAGGAGTTGGCAGCCAAAGCAGCCGCTTGGGACAAAGTCATCAAGATCGGCCGAACTCATCTGATGGATGCGACCCCGCTGCGACTTGGGCAAGAGTTTGGTGGCTTTGCACGACAACTGGAACTGTCGATGGCTCGAGCTGAGTCTGCCAGCGGAGCGCTTCACGAGTTGCCGGTTGGCGGAACAGCGGTAGGCAGTGGGATCAATACGCATCCCGAATTCGGACGTCGTGTTGCAGCGGTGTTAGCAGAGAAAACCGGAATCGCGTTTGTCGAAGCAGTCAACCACTTTGAGGCAAACGCGCAGCGGGATGCATTGGTGCAAGCTCACGGTGAAATTAAATGCGTCGCCCAAACGCTGTTTAATGTTGCCAACAATATTCGCTGGCTCGGCAGTGGTCCACGCTGTGGTTTCTATGAGGTGAAGCTCCCGACGCGCCAGCCAGGGAGCTCGATCATGCCAGGGAAGGTGAATCCCGTCATGTGTGAATCGATGATGCAATTGACTGCAAGAGTCATGGGGAATGACACGACGATGACAGTCTGCGGAGCCTCTGGTGGTAATTTTCAGTTGAACATCATGATGCAGGCAATGGCTCACACGATGCTTGAATCGGTGCATTTGTTAGCGCGAGGGACTGAGGCCTTTGTCGATTTCTGTGTGGATGGCATGGAACCAAATGAAGAGTCTTGCGAAGCCGCGGTGGAACAAAGTTTGTCGATGTGTACCAGCTTGAATCCACTGATTGGGTACGAGCAGGCCGCCAAGTTGGCCAAAGAGGCATTCGCAAGTGGCCAAACGATTCGTCAGCTCTGCAAAGAAAAAGAAATCTTGCCGGAAGAGACCTTGGCTGAAGCTCTCGACCCCTGGAAGATGACCGAACCGCAGGAATAGTGCCGAGATCTCCACTTGAACAAAGCAGTCGGGCCGATTCGGCCCGAGCGGTAATTTGACACAGAGCAGCATCTATCATGAGCACGCATTTTGATTCGAATGGCAATGCCCACATGGTCGATGTTTCGGCCAAGGGTGTGACGGTGCGGGAAGCGGTTGCAAGCGGTCAGCTTGTGATGGCCGGCGCGACGGCGAAGATGATTCGTCGAGGTGATGCGAAGAAAGGTGATGTGCTCGGTGTCGCCAGACTTGCTGCGATCCAGGGATCCAAGCAGACAGCAACCCTGATTCCTCTGTGCCATGTGATTCCTATCGAAGCAGTCAGTGTGGACTTCGAATGGATTTCTCCCTCGGTAGTCGATCAGTCTCCAACGGCAGTTTCCAGCACCGAGACCCTGCAGTGCGTTGTGCGGGTCAGGACATCCGGAAAAACAGGCGTCGAGATGGAGGCATTAACGGCGGTTTCTATCGCCTGCTTGGCGGTTTATGACATGGTCAAATCGGTCGACCGCAGTCTCGTGATCGGGCCGTTGCGTTTGGAGGAAAAGTCGGGAGGCAAATCAGGCGATTTCCGTCGCATAGCCCGCAAAACTTGTTAGTTCGGGTCGTAAATTGCGGTCAAACCTGAGGAAGGTGATTCGCTACTGAGACCAAGTGTGACGTTTCGGTAGAACCCACTCGCCAGTTCACACCCTCTCATCGATGGATTCGACCGCAATGAACTTGATCTCGACGGTTCGCTCCGGCGACTCAAAATCTACCGCCCCACCGGCGACGAACGGGCACAACGCGGCAACTTGCCTTCAACGGTTGTATGCTCCGATTGAACGCCCCCTGCGGCAGGTCGAAGCTCGTTTGATCTCCGAATTGGAGAGCCCCTACGAAGCCCTGCTACCTCTGCTTCGGCACGGCACCCAACTTGGTGGCAAGCGTCTTCGTCCCGCGCTTCTGTTGCTTGCGGGAAAGGCCGTTGGTTCCATCGGTCCTGAGCACATTGTCTTGGGCACTGTAATCGAGATGGTTCACACGGCCACGCTGGTTCACGACGACGTGCTCGATGATGCGGTAACTCGTCGGCATGTGCCGACTGTGAATGCTCGATGGAACGAGCACACGAGCATCCTTCTGGGGGATTATCTTTTCTCCCAGAGTTTCCGCCTCGCAGCAACGCTCCCATCGACTGAGGCGTGTCGCTGGATTGGCGAGGCCGCTCGCTTGGTATGCGAGGGTGAGCTCCGTCAGATACTCGACCGAAACACAATTGATTTAGACGAGTCGACCTATCTCGACATCATACGTGGGAAGACAGCTGAACTTTGCCGAGTCGCTTGCCAGCTCGGCGCTCGGTACGCAGAAGGTAGCGGCGAACAGGTAAGAGCTTTGGGGAGCTACGGTGAATCACTCGGAATCGCGTTCCAGATCGCGGATGACTATCTCGACTTGTGGGGAGAGGACGGCGCGGTCGGCAAAACGCTTGGTACCGATATCGAACAAGGGAAGATGACGCTGCCCGTCATTCGATTGCTGCAAACAGCGGATCGATCGCAAAGAACGAGGATCATCCGGATTCTGCGTGGCCCGGTAGCAGACAGACTGCCAGCCATCCGCCCGTTATTAGAAGACAGTGATGCGGCGCAATACACGCGTTGTACTGCCTTGCGATTTTGCGATCACGCCGTACGCTCTCTTGACATTCTGCACGATTCTCACGCGAAGACATGTCTCCAGGCGATCGCGGAATTCAGCGTCTCGCGTCGCTTCTAAATGAAACTCCGCTCGATCACGAATCTGCGTCTGCTGCATTGCCAACGCCGTTGATCGGCGTTTTTTAAAGAGAGCAAAAAAAACGCCTCCCATCTGCGGGGATGGGAGGCGTCGTTCGATGAGGTAGTCGAGAGTTTGTTCATGTAGTCACTCGATCAAGCTAATCGAGCAATCCACAAGTTAAACCAACTCTTTCTTCGCTCCGACCAAAGTTCTTAGTCGCTCAGCCAACAGATGGGCGTCGAACGGCTTCTTGAACGTTTCGTTGATGCTGCTTCGATCAAAGCTCATCGGCTGTCCATCATCTGGAAGCAACGCGATCAGAATGATATCTGTAAAGTCGATATTCTTTCGCAAGTTCTGACAGATTTGCACTGCCTCGATCTTGCCGATCGAAAAGTCGACGATGATACAATCAGGATTGAAGCTCTCCGCTTGGATCCCTGCTTCGAAACCGCTCGCAGCGACAGCCACTTTGAACGACTTCTCGGGAGGTAATTCTCGCTTCAGATTTTCAATCAATACCTGGTCTTGGGCGACGATCAGGCATTTCGCCATTGCTTCGTCTTCCAAGTCACCCAGGGGCATGCCGTGCTCCTTCAGGAATTTGATCAAATATTCCCTCGGAATTCGGCGGTCCTGTGATCCAGGAATGCGATAGCCTTTCAAACGCCCCGAATCGAACCATTTTGATACAGTTCGGGGTGCTACTTTACAGATCTTGGCGACCTGTCCAGTTGTGAAGACCTTCATATTAGGCTCTCCATAACGCCTCGTTTAATTTCCCTCGAACAATGGTGCGTCGGTAACCATTGTTCTCGCAGCCCTTCTTTGCAAATCCCAGACCAAACAACCGGTCCTGATCGGTTGTCTTTGCTCATAGCGGTGGGTCGCTATCAACAAATGAATGCTCTGTTTTTTACGCTGGGTCGGGGCTACCCGGTTCGCATCTTGCGACGCTGACCGTGCGGGATCCTCGCGGTTTTGGTTGTCAAGTTTGTTTCTACGATCACTTGGGTGAGCAATCGCTCGCATCACCGGCAACCCCACGGATGTGGTGTCACTGTCACTGCGAAATCGACGGGGTAGAAGCTGCGATGTACCGGCGATCAATGCCCAACGCTCGCGACTGGTGAAGTCAGGCAAGTAGCACTTGCAACACTCCGGCTCAGTCAGGAACGTTCGGCTATGGTCGCCGAATCGCGTTCGCGTTAGAGGTCGGTCGAAACCGGCTTCGTTCCGCGAATGCATTCCCAGATTCCCCCCTGGGTGAACCCCGGGCTAATCATCTGCCACCGATCGCTTTCGAAAACTCGAAGGCGACCCAGGTGAAAAGCTCGCTGTCCGACACTTAGTTTCGAGTAAAACCGTGCTAACTCTTTAGTGCGTTTGGATGCGAATAAGCACTATCAACGGTTTCCTTGCACTTGGTCCCCCCAGTCGGTCCCTGTCGAGGGGGGCCGCTAAGCCGAAAATGTCGCCAAACCATCATAAATATCATGTTCCGCGACCCAATCGTTGCATCCCGGCGGTCGCCGAAGTTGTGAGAAAAAAGTTTCACTTTTTATTTTTTGAGCGTGGCTGGATTCGCAGCAGCACGCCAGACTGAGTCGATTCGCACTGTCCTCGCGGTCACAGACCTGATCTCGCGCGGCCATGCTTCGACTTAGTTGGTAGATTGATTGTTGTTCGCCACCCAGCGGACGGTCGCACTTCGCGTGGAGATCGAGACAACGTACTCAGCTGCGCGATAACCGGTATGGAGTGTTCCACTGTGAGTGTTCCACTGTGAGCTTGCCAGGATTGGTAAGTGATTGCTGGGTGGGGCGAGTGTTAACGGGAACAAGTCTTTCGAATCAACGCGAAGCTCCGTCAGATCCACCAATTCCTCCGCGATAGCCCCAACATAGAAACACCATGGAAGACTCGGCCCTTCGGTTTTTTCGTCAGGCGATTGAAACTCCCAGTCCGTCTGGGTTTGAAGAACCCATTCAGGCTCTCACCCGAAATTATATCGAGCCCTTTTCTGAGCAACTCAGGACCGATGTACACGGTAATTTGATCGCTTCTGCTGGCGAGTCGGGTGGTCCCCGATTGATGTTTGCTGGTCACTGCGACCAGATAGGAATGCTGGTCTCTTACATCGATGAAAAAGGATTCGTCTACGGACAAACCATCGGCGGGTGGGATCCTCAGCAATTGATCGGGCAGGCGATGACGATTTGGACGGCAGACGGACCGTTACCGGCCGTCATTAGTCGAAAGCCTATTCATCTGCTTACTCCTCAAGAGCGTGACAAGGTGGTCAAGCTTCATGAGTTGTGGCTTGATGTTGGCGCTAAAGATGGCGTTGAGGCAGCCGAACTGATTCAGATTGGGGATCCGATCACTCTCGATTTGAATTACCGTCCGCTACGAGGTCAGCTTGTTTCGGGGCCTGGAATGGACAACAAGTCGGGTATGTGGACGGTGATGGAGGCCTTGCGTCGAGCATCTGTTTCGCCAACCCAGCTGCGGTGTCATCTGCACAGCGTGGCGACGGTTCAGGAGGAGATTGGCTTGCGGGGCGCGAAGACAGCAGCTGGCAGCATCAATCCCGATGTCGGAATCGCCGTTGATGTGACACACGCCTCGGATTGTCCCACGATTGATAAACAAAAGCAGGGGGATATTGCGGTGGGAGAAGGGCCGGTGATTTTCCGAGGTCCCAACATTAATTCGCGGGTCGCAGATCGTTTGATCAGTTTGTGCAAGGAGCATTCGATTCCGTTCCAGCTTGCAGCCATCGGTCGAGCCACGCCGAACGATGCGAATGCATTGCAAATCCACGGGACTGGCGTCGCGACCGGATTGGTCGCGATTCCGAATCGTTACATGCACTCCGCAGTAGAGGTCGTCTCGCTGGATGATCTAGACAATGCCGCTGAATTGTTGAATCAGTTCGCTTTAGCGCTCTCACCAGAGGATGACTTTACGCCCCAAGTGGGATGATCAACGGAATTTTCCGGAACCTGTTACGATACGATCAGAGGTCGGATGAGCCGGCGTATTTGAACCAGATTATCGAGAGCTAGCATGGCAAAGGTTTTACTTGTCGAAGACAGTCCAACGCAGGCAGTCGAAATACGCATGCTCTTGGAGGAAGGAGCTCACACTGTCAAACACGTCGGTAATGGTCGCCAAGCCATCAAAGCACTCGGGCAGGAATCGCTGGACTTGGTCGTGACTGGCTTGGAAATGCCCGAAATGAATGGTTTGGAATTGGTGGAAGCGATGAAAGTCGACTTTCCGCATATCCCAGCCGTGTTGGTCACCGCCCAGGGCAGTGAGGAGCTGGCGTCCAAAGCTCTGCAAACGGGAGCGGCCGGGTATGTTCCCAAGCATCACTTACAAACGATGCTCAATGACACCGTCATCGATGTGTTGGGGGTCATTCGGACCGATGCCAGTTTCTCGAATTTGATTTCAACCTTGCAGAAAAATCAATTTGTTTTTGATCTGCCAAGTGATGCCGAATTGATTTCGCCTCTGGTGGGCCTGATGATGCAGGTGATCGCTGGGATGGAACTGCTTTCCGGATCTGAATTGGTGAGGATCGGAGTCGCGATTGAGCATGCGATGGTAAACGCGATGTATCGGGGCAATCTGGAGCTTGGCCCGTCGGTTACACCGCGGCATCGAGCTCTGGTTTACGACGGTGCCACCAGCAATCTGATCCAACAGCGTCAATCCTCGGAACCGTACCAGAAGCGTCGTGTTTATGTAGACGCGACAGTGACTCGGGACGAAATTCGAATCTCGATCCGGGACGAAGGGAAAGGGTTCGATACCTCCTCAGTGCCGAAACCGAGCGATCAGAAAAACTTGAATGACGAAACTGGCCAGGGACTCGTCTTGATGGCCAGTTTTACAGATGAAATGATTTTCAATGATCAGGGAAATGAAGTAACGTTGGTCAAGCGTTGCAGCGCGAATTGACAGCGATTCGAAACGCGAAGTGAAGCGTGTGGTTTGCTGGCCGAAGGTTCTGCGGGTTCCAATCTTAATCTGCCGTATACTGAAGTGATGTTCGTAAAGGAGAAGAACTCATGATGAAAAGGGCTAGTGACACGGATTCGCAATCGGCGGGAACCCAACGGCGAACCACCGCGAATCTCTCAATCGGCGCGTATCTGATCCAGCGACTAATGGATTACGGGATCGAAGATCTATTCGGGATTCCGGGTGACTACGTGTTGTCGTTTTATAGCGAGCTGGAAACGAGTCCTGTCAATGTCGTCGGTTGCACTCGCGAAGATAGCGCCGGATTCGCTGCGGATGCCTACTCACGTTTGCGAGGAATGGGGGCCGTCTGCGTCACGTATTGTGTTGGTGGATTGAGTGTGTGTAACTCGATTGCTGGCGCGTACGCCGAAAAATCGCCTGTCGTTGTGATTTCGGGATCACCAGGTTTGCAAGAACGTAAAGCGGGTGCGTTGCTGCACCATATGGTGCGGGATTTTCGGACGCAGATCGACGTCTTTGAGAAGTTTACGATCGCAGGCGCTGAGTTAAACGATCCATTGACGGCATTCTCCGAAATCGATCGCGTCTTGGATGCTTGCGATCGGTTCAAACGACCGGTTTATATCGAGCTGCCACGCGATATGGTCCATGTTGTTCCTCCCGTCGCGCATGGCTATTCCGGGGTTTCTTTTCAAGCTGACGCGAAGGCGACCCAGGAAGCAATTCGCGAGACAATCGCAAGATTGAAACAGGCTGAGCGTCCCGTAATCGTTGCCGGAGTTGAACTGCATCGATTTGGCTTGCAGGATGAGATGCTACGTCTTGCTGAATCGGCAGGAATTCCAATCGCGACAACGATGTTAGGGAAGAGTGTCGTGAGCGAGCGACATCCGAAATTTATCGGTCTCTACGAGGGTGCGATTGGGGATCCGGAAGTCACCGCGTTCGTCGAAAGTAGTGATCTTGTTTTGTTGCTCGGCGCCTTTCTAAGTGATATCAATCTGGGGATCTATACGGCAAACCTTGATCCCGATCGGTGCGTTTACGCCACCAGTGAGACGTTGAGGATTTCTCATCACCATTATCACAATGTCGATTTGAAAGAGTTCTTGGTCGGCCTTGCAGAGACTTTGTTTGAATCGGGGGAGTCGTCTGAGGTTGCCACTCGTGAGATCCCTAGCTCACTTGGTCATTCTTCCGAGGCAATTGATGATTTCGAGTTGCAGGCCGCAGAGCCATTACGCACCAGTCGCATTGTGCAGATGTTGAATCGGCTGATTGATGATCGAACCATCGTGGTTGCTGATGTCGGCGATTCTTTGTTCGCCGCAACTGAGTTGACGATTCATGACCGGGGCGAGTTTCTTAGTCCCGCCTATTACACGTCGATGGGCTTCAGCATTCCGGCTGCGCTCGGCGCCGCCACCGCTCGCCCGGATCATCGGGTGGTTGTCTTGGTTGGTGATGGGGCCTTTCAAATGACAGGTCAGGAATTGAGCACATTGATGGCTCGCGGACACAATCCAATCGTTATCTTGTTAGACAACCATGGTTACGGAACCGAACGCTTCTTGCATGAAGGAGAGTGGGAGTACAA
>JAQWPZ010000155.1 GCA_029245125.1 Rubripirellula sp. | reverse complement strand
TGCTTGGATCTTGTACGGTTTGGGGACAGAGAACCAGAATCTTCCTGGCTTTTTTACGATCAAGCCAACACGAACTTTCGGTGGGCCCGCTAATTATGGAAGCGCCTTCTTGCCGAGTACCTATCAGGCGACCCGTCTGGGATGGCAAGGCGAGGCCATCAAAAAAGCGTCGATTCGTAACCTGACGCCAAACCACGCTCTTCCTGATGGCACTCCTCGGGAATCATTAGAGCTAGCGCAGTTGATGAATCGTCGATTGCTGGATCAAACCGAAGAGGTGCAAGGTGTGATCGATTCGTTGGAACTGAGTGACCGAATGCAACAGGCGGTTCCAGACGTCTTGGACTTAGGCCAGGAAACGAAATCGACGTTGGATAAGTACGGCGTTGATGCTGGTCGCACCGACGATATGGGCAGGCAGTGTTTGTTGGCTCGCCGGTTGGTCGAATCAGGTGTCAGGTTTGTCGAAATCAGCTCCAGTGGTTGGGATCATCACAGCAACCTGGACAAGTTCGGCTCCAAAGCAGAGGAAATTGACAAGCCGATTGCGGCTCTATTGGGCGATTTGGCCCAACGAGGCTTGCTGGACGAAACATTGGTGGTGTGGACGGGCGAGTTTGGGAGGACCCCAGATACTCAGATCCTGGAGGGGAAAGAAACCATCGGGCGAGATCACAACGCCGAAGGTTACACAGCCTGGTTGGCGGGCGGTGGCGTTCACGCTGGGCTGACTCACGGGACAACAGACGAACTTGGGTATAAAGCTGTCGATGGTGTGGTCCACCTACACGACCTGCACGCCACGATCCTGCACTTGTTGGGGTTGGACCACAAGCAACTGGTCCACCGTTACGGTGGTCGCGACTTCCGCTTAACCAATATTCACGGCAACATCATCGAAGATATTCTTGCCTGAATCCAACTCGCCGAGATCTAGCTCTTTGTCGTTGTCATTGGGAAACTACAGAGCGGTTTTCGCTTAAGCGGGACATTGATCAGGTCAGCAATCGTCGTATCGCCGAGCGTCTCTTCGATCGACTTCGCAGCATCGTCTAATTTTTGATGCAGAGGGCAGAGTTTCTTTCCGTGTAAACCTAGCGGGCATTCGTGAATTCGACGAATTGGTTCAACTGCATTGATCACTTCCAGCACCGTCAAGTCCTCGGTGTCACCTAGCAGCAAGAAACCGCCATGTAACCCACGTTGGGAACTGACCAGGTCCGATTTGCTCAACCACTGCATCACTTTGGAAAGATAACCAGCCGGAACCTGAGTCGCTGCGGAAATAGCTGCCGTCGTCCGCGGTTGCTTTTGGTCGGCTAGGTACACGATAGCCCGCAGCGCGTACTCCGTCGTTTGTGTGATCACGGACGCATCCCGGGACAGAATGTTGAGTGTTGAGGAGAATAGAGCTTGAGCCCACAGTACTGGCAATGAAGCCAGCCGTCAATATTCCTGCGGGCACGGCTCCGCCTTGTTTTCAGCCGGTTCCCCTATGTAAGCAGTTCGTAAAATTCGGCGACTCGTCTTTGTTTGGAGTTCCTTTGTGGATCCATAAATCCATAATGTGCCAGGACGGCATTACATGTCCCTTGGATCAAGGAGTTTTTCGATGAGCACGGCACCACCTGTACTATCTCCATCACCCGTTAGCACAGAACAAGAAGGTGCCGACGATTCATCACGAGATCGAGGCAAACAAGGTGGAGTCACGGGACACTTTTCAAGTGGTGTTGCCTGGGGTCCGCTGATTTGGATTGCCGTCGTTCACGTTGGTGCGCTTGCCGCGCCGTTCACCTTTTCGTGGCAAGGACTGCTCGTCATGTTCGTGCTGTATTGGATGACGGGAGGTATCGGAATCTGCCTGGGATATCATCGTTTGTTGAGCCATCAGAGTTTTCAGACCTCTGCTCCACTCCGCTGGCTGATTGCCTGGATCGGCGGATTGGCGGGCGAGGGGTCGGCGATTCATTGGGCTGCGAACCATCGCATACACCATGCTCGAAGTGATCAATCGGGCGATCCGCATTCACCTCGCGAAGGGTTTTTGTGGAGTCATATGTTGTGGTGTATGCAACATGACACGCCTGAAGAACTTGATGCGATGCATCAGCGTTGGGCACCGGACTTAGTGAAAGATCCTGTGTTGCGTTTTCTGGATCGCACCTTTCTGTTGTGGCAAGTCGTCTTCGCGATCGGAATCTTTGGGGTTGGCTACCTTTGGGGTGGCATGCCACTGGCAGCGTCGTTGCTGGTGTGGGGAGTGTTTGTTCGGATGGTGATCGTATTGCATGCGACTTGGTGCATCAATTCAGTCACGCATATCTGGGGCTACAAGACTTACGACAATGGTGACGATAGTAAAAACTTATGGTGGGTTGCCGCAGTGACTTTCGGAGAAGGATGGCACAACAACCATCACGCGTATCAGCGGGCCGCAAACTATGGTCATCGATGGTGGGAAATCGATACGACCTATTTGACCATTCGGTTGATGAAGATGTTTGGTTTAGCTTGGAATGTTGCGCCGATTCCGCAGAAAGCACTTGATCAACTCGAGAAACAAAGAATCACTGATTGACGAAAGTCCGTCAAATCAAGCGATCGAGCACAAGCGAATTGGATTCGTGTCTCCCCTCCCCTGTCGCGACTGTCGCCGAAGCTGCAACTTGCGTTTTCAGCAACATTGTTCGGGTTGCATGGTGTGCCAAGGCAAGAGGCGGTCAAACATTGATGCCGCAGACCTTCGTCCGGGTCTGGCCGTTCAGCGAACGAGAGTGGCAGGTCTTTTCCTACTACGTCACGCAGACTTGTGAACCAATTCGTATTTGTAAGAAGAAGTGATCCGCCTGCGGTGACAGCAATCCTTCCCGGTGGCGTGTTGACGCGAGCCATTGGTGGCGGGCAGTTTGGAATCGCCCGAAGTCGTTCACTCGGTAAATTGGGTAATCGGAGTGAGTTCTAGCTTGCGAAATTCTACTTCTGAGCCTTCCGCTTGCAGGGACAGTTGTCCTTTGCTTGCGGTACAGCCCGTTCCATGGTTCACCAAGTCGCCATTGACCCAAACTTTCACAGCATCGCCAACGCACTCGATGTCCATTGCATTCCATTCACCGACCGGATTTTCGGAGCCATCCGTCAGGTTCAGGATTCTTCGCGCCTTTCCCTCGGTGATACCCCAGTTCTCTTTTGGCCCTCGCCGCTGAACCATGTTTGGCACGGTAATGTCTTGCACAATGCACCAGAAATCTCCCGCGTGCATGTGGTTCATTTGCACCTCGATTGATTTTGGGTACATCTTATAAAGCGCACGCGGCGTCGATGCATGCACCAAGACACCGCAGTTGCCTGGTTTAGCCGCGAACCGATATTCGACTTCTAGCCGAAAGTTCTCATAAACTTTGTCGGTGATCAAATGGCCGTTGGGTGTACCGAGGCTCACAAGCATGCCGTCTCGCACGACGAAGCTATCTGTTGCATCGGGATGCTTATCCCGGTGGGGGACATCGGCACGCCACCCTGCCAAATCCTTGCCGTTAAATAAGCTGATTGTTTTCTCGCTTGAATGGTCGTCCGCCGCTGCAGCGAGTGGAATGGCAATGACGATCAGGGCAAGTAAGCAATGGGCGAGGCGGCTCATTCAGGCACTCAGATTGTTAAGGGGCATTCTTGGGGCGAACTTAATCTCCCTATCGTAGTGGAAAAAACGTCGACACGTTTTCGGAAGCTGTTGAGCGACCTGCTGTGCCGTTCATCACTCACTCCCCACAGATAATTTCTCAGGACATGAACTGCTTTGCAAAGACCAACGCTTTTGCAATCGAGCAGCCTGCTGAGGCTGGCGTCTGGCTGGAATCTGGTTGCTCAAACAGGGTCTTGGCAACTCGCCGATGGGCTGCCGACGCTCTATAGTCTCAGCAGACAAACATCAGGTTCTTGCTCAACAGCCCCAACGCCCTCATGATCCACGCGTCCCCCCACCGTGGGAGTATTCTGCTCCC
Organism: Rubripirellula sp.; assembly: GCA_029245125.1. Lineage (GTDB taxonomy): Bacteria > Planctomycetota > Planctomycetia > Pirellulales > Pirellulaceae > Rubripirellula. The sequence continues at coordinate 4,149 of JAQWPZ010000155.1, read as the reverse complement.
GGCACTCTTGATTTCGGTTTTGCTCTCTGCGGGTTGCAATCCGAAAAACAAACCCTGGAATCAGTTAAGCACTGCTGCTGGGGCCCCAGGTTCTGCACCCGTTTCTACAACCGCAATTTCTACAGCACCCACGGTGAACGATGCAGCCATCGTCCTCGCGTCGTTTGAACAGCAAAGCAACGGTGGCGATGTTGTCATTACTGGCGATTTAAACTCAGTGGATTGGCAATCGTACTTGGGGAAGCAAGTTGTGATCGAAGGGGACTTGGTGATCGTGGACACTTATGATCTCGCTCGTCGCGGGCAAATCACCGTGGCGCGAGACCGACTCTACGTTCCCACCAGCCAGATTGATCCCAATGATGCCGATCCCAACGAAACATCATTCGAGGGTGGTAGTAATGTTGCCAAAGTGACGGCGGCGCAGAAACAAAATGACGGTGCAACGATCATCATCGATGATGGCAATTCGGCTCAAAATGTGTTCCCACCACCCTTGTTTCCGGAACTCGCGAAAACCTATCCGACGGTCCGCGTGGGATCTGTCATCCAAGGGGTTTCCGGACGTTTGGTTGAAGAACGAAATAAGCTGGTGCTTCGGTCAGACGAACCACTTCGATGGTTGCCGTCGCCGCGTCCGGAGCGACCTGATGTTGGCGATGCCGATGTCATCGTTGCCAGCTTCAATGTGTTGAACTATTTCACGACCATTGACAATGGTCAAAACAAAGCTCGTGGTGCCGATTCCGTATCCGAGCTAAATCGGCAAGAGGCAAAAATCGTTTCTGCGATTGTTGGACTACAAGCTGACGTGGTCGGATTGATGGAGATGGAAAACAATCTCGATGCCGAGAACCGTCTCGTCGCTGCCCTGAATAAAAAGCTTGGGAAGAACGTGTACAAAGGTTGCGGAATTCCCAACGGGTTTGGCGATTCGCCTGGCGGAAGCGATGCGATTCGTGTCGGAATCATTTATCGCGCTGACCGAGTCTTACCAGTGGGTGACGTTTTGATGATCGACGACAACGCCTTTTTTGTTGCCCGTACTCCGATCGTGCAAACCTTTAGGTCCGTGGAGGGCGGCGATCCGTTGACCGTCATCGTCAACCACTTCAAATCGAAAGGTGGTGCAAGCAATGCTAACGCAGCCAATAAGAACAAGGGTGATGGGCAAGCAGCGTACAACGCAGCGCGTCGGTCTCAATCGCGGGCGATTTGTGATTACATCCAAAAACGTTCGCCGAACGCCCGCCAGTCACGGGTGCTCGTCATTGGAGATTTGAATGCTTATCAACAGGAAGACCCGATTGACATGTTGCGTGCCAATGGTTTGGTGGACCTATTGGAACAAAGTGAAACATCAGGCTCGTTGGAGTCTTCGGTGTTGGACTACTCGTTCGTCTATTACGGTCAGTGCGGTAGCCTTGATCACGCCTTTGCGTCCGAGTCGCTTGCAAGAGACGTGACGGGCATCGCGACTTGGCACATCAATGCGGACGAACCTCGGTTCATGGATTACAACGAGGAGTTCAACCCCAAGCCACTGTATTCGGCTGATCCCTACCGCAGTTCCGACCACGATCCTGTGCTGATCGGAATTCGAAATTAGTGGCAAACGGAGCTAGTCGAGCCCTGTGTTTTAGCCGCTGACCCCGTCCCTGATGCATCTCGCGGGGCAATCATAAAACAATTTTGGGAATCCAATTCCAGTGACTCCTCGTGCAGCGATGGCTCAGCGGATAACGGCTGACGCGGTCGCGAAACGTAGATCAGCAAGCTGCCGAAGGCCAGCGTCATCCACTCGACGCAGGATCTTCAATGCACTCACCATCAGCTGACGCAAGGCTTAGCAGTGAATGGTTTTTTGCGGCAAGAATCGTGCCGTTCACTTGCAAGTCCTCGTTGGATCAGGCAGATGTCGTTTCATGCGGAAACGACAATATGCAATCGCGTTTTGTTGTTAGCAGGCGGTTCTCGTTATGGCTGAGAGAGTGCCTCTCCACAGTATCTGGCGGAATGAAAGCTTCGATCCGGACCGATCATTCTATCTGAGTTGTCTTTCGTGTCGATTCGTTTCAGAGATTCCGGCAGAAAGCGAACCCAGCTCAAGAGGATGCAACGCCTTGAACGCTACGCTTGGGAATTATTTCACCGTCAGTGGGTTTTAACGGCGGATGGTGTAGGTCATCGATACGGTTTCGCTGCCTGCACTATACAGATAGGGGATTGTGGGTGTTTTCCATGCTGGTTTGGGTTCTGTCGTCTTACCAGTTAATGATCCTGCAAAGCGGAGTAGTTCATCCAGGGTTTTCGTGTCATCCCGCGGGGACAAAATCACCATCGGGAAATCTTTTTCCGTGAGGTCAAATCCCAGATGACTCATGTCAGTTGATACGACACGAGTCGCTGGGAACTGCATTCGAAGGTTTCCCGCGACCTGGTAATCGTTGGTGACAAGTGTCTTTGGAATCTCGCCGGTTTCATCGATGAGGTGACGGCTAACATCCGCGTAGGGAATGTTCAAGCGACAGTACCTTCCCGTCATGGATGCCCCTGTAGTGCGAACAACGAGGCCGACTGAAACAGCTAGCATCAGAGTCACTGCGACTGCAGCGAAACGAGTCTTCAATCGCTGGTTAACCACAAAGGTCGCATTCATCTTCAAGACAGAGTACAGCGGCAACAAAAAGAGCACAGGCTGCAACCAGCGGTCTTTGAAATCTGTAACTTTGCCAGTTAACACCAAGCCGGTGAGTATGATCAAAGTGATCCCAAAGGTTCGATTCAGGAGCCGTATCTCGGGGGAATCTGCCCAGGTCGATTTGAGAAACGTTCGGCCGAACACGATCAGGAAGACAATCATCAGCAGAGCGTTGAAATTCAGGATAGCTGACAGTAGTGACACGAATCCTGTTATGACATTAAGCGACCACGTTGCTCCCGAGTTGATCGATGCTTTGGCGATTGTTGTGCCCGAGGCTAACTGCAAATTGTCCAGCACCCATAGGAAATGCGGCGTCACAATCAATAAGGCTGGGACTACCGAATAGATGATTTTTGGGCTGAGCACTCGCCAGCGATATTCCCGCATAGAGACCAACGCGGTTAGCGTGCAGGCAATTAGCAGAATTGTGTTGTACTTCGAGGTCAGTGCAATTCCGATCGCAACGCCTGTGAAAACGTAGTCCATTACGTTTGACGTTTTTAATGTCCGAAAGACTCCGTAAATAAATGCTGATGCCGCAAATGTTGCAGCGACAGTGTGAGCGAGGTCGCGTTGGCTTTCCCACGCAATCTGAGGAATCGTCAGCAGTCCCAAAGTTGCGACGGCGGCTAACCCGTTGTCACGAGTGATCAACCGAGCCACCGAGAAGTAGCAAATGTATGTTAAGAAAAGTAAACTATTCTTCAACGCAGATAAGATGAAAACCGATGGGCCAAAGAAATGCAGCAGTAGCGTTTGGGTCCAGTTGTAAAATGGAGGTTGCGCGTTGTAGCCCAGTTGCAACCACTGTGACAGAAAGATCTGCTCACTCTCATCGATGTCTAGTGAGTCAGACAGTGCGACGCGGATCGCAACCTGGGTCGCAAAGTAGCATGCGAGCAAAATGATGAGTCGCTGTGGTTTTCGTACTATCCCATCAAGCATCTACGTAACCCAGGTGTTTGCTTTACGCTGCTGTTCTACCGACACGCTTCGCGGGTTAAGGAGAAGGACTGGAAACTCGTCTTGCGTTTTTTTCGCCGTTGACCGTGCAGGCCAAACGTAAATCCAGATCTTTGGGTTGATCGGATTGAAGAGGCCAGCGGGCTTAAGCGAATCTTGATAAAGAAAGGATTCTCGCGTCTTACGTGAAACACAAACGATGTTTGCAGCTACGAACCGCTGCTGCCATTATCGAGATTGCCCCCGCATCCAAGCACGGTAAGGTGTTTTGAATAGCCTCGGGGATGGGCACCTCGAACCTTTCCGCTCCGTCCATGAATATCGGGGTTCGCTTCACCTAAGCCGGATTTGTTTCAGAGTGATGCGGTTACTGACTGGCGGTTACTGACTGGCGGTTACTGACTGGCGGTTACTGACTGGCGGTTACTGACTGGCGGTTACTGACTGGCGGTTACTGACTGGCGGTTACTGACTGGCGGTTA
>JAQWPZ010000150.1 GCA_029245125.1 Rubripirellula sp. | reverse complement strand
TGATCGATACTGCGTTGATCGATACTGCACGGATCGATACTGCACGGATCGATACTGCTTTGTCGAATACGCACTGCTCAGTAAGTAGTGCTCCGTAGGCAACGAGCGGCTACGGGCGAATGTTTGATCATTCGCTGCGGGGCTCACGATTCCACAGTTTTCGCACGAAAAAATCAGCTTGGCGGCGTTTGGCGTACGGATGTCCGGCCGCGCCGTGGCCGTGGCCGGGAACGATCAACTGTTCGAAATCTTTGTTGGCTTTGACTAACGCATCGATCACTTGCATCGTGCTGGCAGGGTCGACGTTGCGGTCGAGCTCTCCCCAAATCAGCATCAGGTCACCGGATAGGCGGTGTGCTTGGGTGACATTGGATTGTTCACCATAGTGAGGTCCAATGGGCCATCCCATCCACTGTTCATTCCACCAAATCTTATCGACTCGATTGTCATGGCAGCCACAGTCGGCAACTGCGGCATGATAGAAGTCACCATGGGCGATCAAGGCTCGCATCGCGCTTTGCCCACCGGCTGATCCTCCCCAGATTCCGACTCGCGTTAGATCCATTTCAGGTCGCGTTTTAGCGGCAGCCTCGATCCACGCGATCCGGTCGGGAAAGCCGCTGTCGCCGAGGTTTTGCCAGCAGACGTCGTGAAAAGATTTACTGCGATGACTGGTTCCCATCCCATCCATTTTGACGACGATAAAACCGAGTTCGGCCATTTCGTAGAGTCGTGGGTGCAAGCCAAAAGTCTTTGGTACGAAAGCCGAATGGGGACCCGCGTAGATTGCTTCTAATACAGGGTATTCTCGATCCGGGTCAAAGGTCGTTGGCCGCACGATGATGCCATAAATATCGGTCACCCCATCACGTCCCTTGGCGACGAAGCGTTCCGGCGGTTGCCAGCCAGACTTCAGCAGTCCTTTCATGTCGGCCCGTTCTAATTCGCAAATCAATTCACCGCTCTGTGCGTCTCGCAGGACGCAAACGGGTGGCAGATCGACACGCGAATAAGTGTCGACCAGGTAGCGTTCATTTGGTGACCATTGCCAGCGATGAGACCCGTCTCCTGCTGTTAATCGCACCATGCCGGTGCCGTCCAGGTTGACGCGAATCAAGTGCAGGTAATAAGGGTCTTGTCCGACGTCGATTCCTGAAACGGAGAGCCAGATTTGTCGCTTGTCCAGGTCGACGCGTTCGACGCCACGGACGACCCAGTTTCCCGAGGTGATGGCGTTCTTCACGCCGCCCGTGTTGGTGTCGATCAAGTACAGATGGTTCCAGCCACTGCGTTCGCTCATCCAGATTGCTTCGTCCCGTTGATCGATTCGTCGCAGGTATGATTTTTGGGAATAGCAAACAAAAGTTTCGCTCGGTTCATCGATCGCGATGCGGGCTTTCGCGGTTGCCGCGTCCACTTGAATCAACCGCAGTGCCTGGTGCCCTCGTTGGTTATACAAAAACGAGAATGCGCTCGAATCGTCATGCCATTTCAGGTTGTTCAGGGCGAACGGATTTGGGAACAACGCATTCTCAATCGTGCGTGGCTGCCAATCCTGTTGAGCAGAAAAGAGCACGGGTCGGGATTGGTTCAATTCGTCACCCGGCTTGGCATAAGACAGGGTCAGCACCTGGGGGTGAACCGAATCACCGGGCGACGATTTCACGATCGAGATTTGTCGTGTGGTCGCTCGACGCGTTCGCATGACGACAAAGGCACTGGAATCGGCTGCCCACCAGACACGTCCTCCAAAACTGTTCTCATCGCTTCCCTCACTGGTCAATTCATTCGCTTGTTTGGATTCGCGATCGATCAGAGTCACGTTGTGTCGGTCGAGGGCCACCTGCCAACGGCCGTCGGGCGATTGGCGATTGTTGGTTGGTTTTTCTCTGACTTGTGATTGCTTGGGGGGTGGCGTGCCTTCGTCGATGATCGCTTTGTTTCGGTTCGGTGAGGCAACGAAGGCGGCAACTAGGTCGCCACCTTTGTTTTTCAGCAACCATGCGTGTCCGGCATAGGTGCTCAATTGTTGTTGGGAACCGCCGGCAACTTGCCCGTATTGCTGAAGTCCACCGTCGCTCTTGACCCAGAAAATCGAGAGTGATTCATCGAGTCGGTTCGTGAATTGGATTTGCGCGGGGGGACCGTTCTGGCTGCTTCGCACGATGCGAGTCTGCGGTGGCAGACCTTCTGTTTGAACGCTGGCGGCTTGCCCATTGCCCGCTTTCATTTGCCCGCTTGCTAATTCGATTTGGTAGGCATTTCCATTGAATTGAAACTGGCATGTCGCGGCATCATCACTGAAGCGAAGTGCGTTTAGGTTCAATGCGTTTCCACGAACCGATTTGCCGGTGATTTCGGACAGCCGTTTCGCCACCGCCGCATGATCGAATGCCAATTGACGAGTGCCAGCGGAAGCATCGATCAGGACAAATTCGTGCGAGTTTTTGCCAGTTGAAACTTGGTACCAGAAGCGGTCCCCACCCGACCCAAACCAGTTGGGGGTGATTCGATTGCGAACGACCAGCCCGCTGTGACGCCTGCTGTAGTTGGCTGAGCGTTCGTAGTCGGAGCGTGTGCCTTGACCCTGTGACACGCCGGCAACGAGAACCAGTAAAAGTAACGAAAGCGAAGGCTTCATTGAATCAAGTCGCGGGAGAGAGGAGGTAGCTTTTGGCGGCGGTATGGTTGGTTTATTCCAACGCCTGCATCATGGCGGTCATCGACTGCAAGGCCTCCGTTGCCTTTTCAATGTCTGATCCCTTGGTCTCGTGCCCAGCGCTGATTCGGAGTGTCCCCTGATCTTGACTGCCAAGATACGAGTGGATGGATCCAGCGCAATGCAATCCAGCGCGGGTTTCGATTCCATACTCGGAATCCAACACGATTGCGGCATCCATTGGCGTGAGGCCGTTGATCGAGACACTGGCGATGGGCAACTGATCCCGTTCACCATAAACATGCAGACCCGTTATTTCAGATAACGCATCGTGCAGGTGGCCAGAAAGTTGAATCGCTTGACGTTGGCGGGTTTCGATTCCTTCGTCCTGGATCAGTTTCAAGGCGACCGACCATCCTGCCAGGGCGGGCACATTTAGATTTCCCGGTTCCAGTTTGCTGGGCATCGTGGTTGGCATTTCAAGCGATTCACTTTGGCTCCCAGTCCCCCCTTGGATCGAGGCGGCAACTTGATCTTCAATTTGACTTGCGACATAGAGAAAACCTGTGCCCAGTGGTCCACCAGATGCTTTGTGCCCGGGGGCTGCCAGCAGGTCAATGCCATCGACATTGATCGGAAGTGTGCCGAAGGTTTGTGCTGCATCACAAAGAAACAGCGTTGGTCGGTCTCGGATCGCCGCAGCAATTTCGGCGATTGGTTGCACGGCACCTGTGACATTACTGGCGTGCGTCAGAGTAACCAAACGTGTGCTTGGTTGAGTTGCATCGAGTAGTTGCTGCGGGTCCACTTTGCCAGCTCGGTCGACCGGTACGATGGTCAGTTGGATTTCACCCCGTTGGTGCAAGCAATGGAGCGGGCGGAGGACTGAGTTGTGTTCGGCGGCACAAGTGACGACGTGATCGCCTTGTTTTAGGACACCGTGGATCGCCGCGTTGAGTGCGGTGGTTCCGTTGCTGTGCAGGGAAATCGATTTGGTCGATTCGGCACCGACTAAGGCAGCGATTCGACGGCGCGTTGTGGTGACAATCCGGTCGGCTGCGGCTGCCGATGCATAACCGCCTCGTCCGGCGGCCGCGCCGCAATCACGCATGAAATCAGTCATCGCTTGGATGACCGCGACGGATTTTGGCCAAGACGTCGCGGCATGATCCAGATAGATGCGAGGCTTGGTGGTCATGCTTGTTCACCATCGGCCGGTGTGGGGTGTACCCACTCGGTCGATCCGTCGACGTATTGCTCGCGTTTCCAGATGGGAACTTCCTTTTTCAGGGTGTTCATGATCCACGCTAGAGCTTCGAACGTCTCGGGGCGATGCCCGCTGCTACAGCCGACGACAACGCTTGCCTCACCGACGGGGACTTCGCCGATGCGATGCACAATTACGACTTGGAAAAGCGAGAATTTCTTGATCGCTGCTGCCGCAAGTTTTTCCAGCTCGCGAGTCGCCATCGGTATGTGGGCTTCATAGGCGAGTGTTTCGGTGACACGTGGTCCAGTGGTGCGGCGAGTGACACCGACGAACCAGCCCTGAGCACCTGCATTCGGATCGGCGACCTTGTCGGTCAGCTGGTCCCATTGGATCGGTGTCTCAACGATTTGAACGCAGATATTAATGTCTGTCATAACGGTTCGCCCGGCTAACCGCCGCTGACCGGTGGAATGAGGGCGACTTCACTGTCAGGGGGAATTGGGTTTTCCGAATCAACATAGGTGCAGTCGACGGCAAGGCGACACGAAGGCAGCAGGCTGCCAAGCTGTGGGTGCTGTTGGCTGAGGGCTTGCAGCACATCAGCCGCGGTCGCGTTGTCACCGACTTCGATGGTGACGTGATCGCTGTTGGCCGTTTGACGGGCGGCGGCGAAAAGGAGCACGTCGAGTTGCATGAGTGATTCGTGGAAGAAGAATGAGGCTGTCTGGTTCGTTATACGTCTGGTTCGTTATACGTCTGGTTCGGGGACCAATTCTTTTTCAATCTTTGGCATTCGGCCATAAGCATAGGCTAGAAGTTTCATTGGGTGCAGGGTTGTCCGAGCGCTGCCGTGCTCGATTTGCATCTTGCAGGCACTGCATTCGGTGGTGGCAACCGAGACTCGAGCCGCTCGCATTGCGGATATCAATGGCCAGCCGATCCGCAGGCTGTTGCGGTAGTTTTTGCGTTGTAATCCCCAAGTACCTGCCATGCCGGTGCAGCCAGCCTCCACCCGATCGACATTCAACTGGGGAATCAACTCCAGCAATCGTGAGCCAACCTGCGATGGATCAAGGACGCGAAGGTGACACGGTTGGTGGTATGCGATGGTCGTGGAGATTGGATTGAAATTGAGCGAGAGCCGATCGGCTTGATGCAGATTCCAGAAGAATTCGCACGCCTCGGATGAGTTTTCGGCCACTAAGTGAGCGTCTTCATCATCCAATAAATTTGGATACTCGTGTTTCAGGCATAGAAGAGCCGCCGGTTCTGTGGCAACGATGTCGTAACCTTGGCGGACCAGTTCGGCGAGTAAACGGACATTTTTTCTGGCGATCCTGCGAGCCCCTTTTAGGTCACCGCACGTGATGCGGGCCATGCCGCTGTTGGATTGCGAAGTGGGGACATACAGGCCAATGCCGTTCTGTTGCAGGATTTCGGCTAACGCTTTTCCGATATCTGGATCATGGAAATTCGCGTAGTGGTCGACAAAGTAAACGACTTTTAAACCACCCGCAGCGATCGGTTTTGTCCAGCGTCGGCGGACGGCATGACGGAGGAATGTCTCGCGCACAACGGGCGGTAACTCGCGAGCTGCCGACAAACCGAAGGCCCGCTCGGCAAGCCAACGCGAGAAGCGATTGCGCATCAACAGATTTGCCAACCACGGTAGCTGAGCCGCCCAAGCAGCCACTGTATCAATGCGGCCGATCAGCGAATCCGATAGGGATAGTCCGTTGGTCGCAACGTACTGAGCTTTTAGTTCGCCGACGATCTTTGGGATGTCGACCGATGCGGGGCATTCCAGTCGGCATTGATGGCAGTTGAAACAGAGATCAGCGATCGATTTTGCCTGCTCGCCCGCCAAATCATCCACTTCGAGTTGTCCACTGAGGACACCGCGGAGCAGATTTGCTTTTGCTCTTGGTGAAGCTTCCTCGTTATGTGTCGCGCGAAATACAGGGCACTGCCGCTCCCGGGGCGAGGTGGTTCGGCAGCGAGCACAGCCATTGCATCCTCGCGTCGCTTTGGTGATTGGTTGGCTGGCGGGCCATTGCTGCAAGACCTGCAGTTGGGGAATCGAGGTCCCCTTCTCTTCGGCGGCTTGCACAATCGGTTCATCGGCATGGATCAATACGCGATTGTCCGACGCGATTTCGATGGTCTGATTTGCAGGACGCAGGTTCTCGTTCGGTTTCTGCAGTACCGCTCCGAAAAGCTTGCCCGGGTTGAGCCGGTGTTGGGGGTCGAATAATCGCTTCACTTGCCCCAAGGCTTGCCATAAATCACCGTACTGTTTCGGCAGCAGGTAGGATCGGCTGAGTCCCGCAGCCCGTTCAACACTCACCTCACCCCCATGTCGCCAGACTACCTCGGCAATCTCCTTGGAAAGTTCTTGCAGGCGAATGCGGTCGGTGGCACTGCCAAGGTCCAAGAATGGCCTCAAATGCAATTGGCCGTGACCGACATGCGCAAAGATGGTGGCGGTTGTCTTATGTCGTTGCAGGGTTTCTTGAATCGCCGAGAGTAGGTCAGGCAATTGGAGTGGTGGGACCGAAAGATCCTCTGTGAACGGGACGGGCGATTCGTTGCCTTTGAATCGATACAGACGCGGGATCATTCGTCGCGAGAGCGACCAGTAAAGATCGCGTTCATCTTGCTTGACCGTATCAATTGTCGCAAAGGCGGCATCCGTTCCCTTTGACAAACTCTCGCGAATGACGGACATGCGATCGTAGAGGTCACCCAGCGATTCTCCTTGGATCTCTAGCAGCAGCATTGCCTCCGCTCCTCGCGGTAGCAACGAATCGAATCTGGGATCGGTATCACGAGCCATTTGCAGCAGTCGGCGATCCATCAAATCGCAGGCAACCAAGCCGTGATTGAGGGCTTCGACGCCACATCGTGCTGCGGAGTCTAAACGATGGAAGAACAGCAGCACCAAACCGCGGTGCGTTGGAATCGGCTCGGTACGGATCGTGGCATCCATCATGATGCCGAGCGTGCCTTGTGTTCCGACCATGAACTTGGCCAGGTCGACAAGTCCATCGTCTCGGATGACATCGTCCAACCGATATCCGCCTCGCGATTGGGGCGCATTTCGCCGCTGTTCGATCAGCGGGCGAAACTGTTTGTGGATTTC